>NZ_JAHHPR010000199.1:0-1910 GCF_024606255.1 Endozoicomonas sp. SESOKO3 | reverse complement strand
ATATTGAGCGGGGTACAAAAGGCGGACGTGGCAAATCGACGTCTACCAGTCCTTCACGAGTTGAACGGTGGGTTCCAGTATCCGGCTATGCACGTATGGCTTTGTCTCAAGCGGTAAGGATGCAGGGCGACAACGATTGCCTGATACCTATCGGTAAAAAGCTTGAAGATTTTCTGGCTCTGGTGCGTATGCACAGTGGTCCTGTTCTCAAAAAGTATGGGCTGAATAACCGGCATGATCTCCGGGCGGCCTACGCTTGTGAACAATATCAACAAATTACAGGTTGTTCTGCACCTGTTTTATCAAGTGGTATCAACATTGATAAACACGGCGATCTTCAAGCCCGGAAGGCCATCGCTGATCTGCTAGGCCATCACAGAAGTAGTGTGGTTTCAGCCTACATTGGCAGTAATCAGCGAGATAGAAGCAAAGGGCAACTGCCGAAAAAAAGACGTTGAATTAGCGATCTGAAATAACTGGGCAACACGAAGAATAGGTCACTACGCAACCTGACTAAAATCAATACGTTCCAGGTTTGCTGTATCGACCACTTGCCTGGCTTTCCACAAGTCAAAGCTTTCCTGAAGTGTCATCCAGCTTTCAGCAGAACCACCCAGTACTTCGGACAGTCGAATGGCCATTTCCGGTGAAACACCTGCTTTTTCATTCAGCAAACGATTGAAAGTACTTCTGGCCACGCCCAGTTGGTCGGCAATTCTGTTAGCGGTCATTGAGGTGAATGGCTCAATGTAGGTGCGGTAGATCAATGCTCCTGGGTGAGGTGGGTCAAATTGTTGTGTAGCCATCAGTGGTAATCCTCGTAGTTCACGATGTAGGCATCTCCGTCTTTAAATTCAAACACAATGCGCCAGTTACCTGATACGTTAACGGCCCAAAGGCCTTCACGGTCGCCCTTCAACGGATGGAGGCGGTAGCCCGGTTTATCCATGTCATCAATGGTTTTTGCTGCATTCAAAAAAGCCAGACGATCACTGATTCGGGTGGCGTGGGAAGGTCTTATACCTGATTTGGAACCTTTGGTGTAGAACTTCTCAAGCCCTTTGTGTTTAAAGCTTTTGATCATTATTGTAACGTAGCTATAAATTCCCTGTTGCGCAATTAGTAATCATTTTATTATGGTTAAATGCCGCAGATTCCAGGTTAGTGAGATCTGCAACCACTAGTTCGTTCGTTTCTGCCAATATTTGATAATGATTGTAGATAGAATCAGGTCATGCAGGTTGCAAGCTGCATAGACCGTTGCCTTGGTAGATTCATAACTCGCATCAGCAGCTTGATATGAGATCAGCGCAATTCCGCACACAGTCTGTGCTGAATCTCTGAAATAGAAGATAGAATCGGCGATGACTGGACCCCTGAGCAAGTTGTGAAGCGACTCGAAAAAATTGAATTAGCGATCATGTGTCCTATAGTTACCACTCCTCTTTGGAATATGATCTATGGCGTAGTGACCTCATCCTTGATGAGACCGCTACAACGGTAATGATCAGAATACGATCTCACAGGTCAGTGTGTTTTGCAGATCCGGCAGATAAAACACGCGCAGCGGTGAGGTGGTTGTCACAGGGAAATGACATTCCGGAATCAGCCTGTCAGCTTTGCGATCAGGCATTCAGAGCATCAATTTTCAAATGACGTTAGCAGAGAAAGTCTGTTTTCGTGTCCATTGATCACTTCGGTGATCCACCTATGTCGTATGAGCTTCTGGCTTCGCCAGAGTCTCGTGCGTCCCTCACGGCAACTACTCCTGCGTTGCCCTGGCTCCGGCATCCGTGCCGTCGTGCATGGCGGAATTTCTCTGTCATGCGGGGAAGTTCTGTCTTGCATCTTGTTTTCAGCTACCCGGAATGCTCCCATCAACTTTTGCAACTCCTGTTGCAGCCGCTTCT
>NZ_JAHHPR010000198.1:0-1687 GCF_024606255.1 Endozoicomonas sp. SESOKO3 | reverse complement strand
AACATAATGATCGGGCACAGCATAACCACCCAGAAACCTTACTCCCTCTCTGCCACAGAGCCGACAGGCCTGATCTCTCAGATGATGAAATGGCTTGAGCACTTCCCGTTTACACAGTTTTTTGCTTCCCAGCGATACCACTTCATCAGACGGCAACTGACCACCTTTTCCCAGCACCAAATCCTCTGGTTTCAGACGACGGGCGCCTGACCAGATGGAGCAGTCCAGGGCAATCACAGACATTTGATCCAGAACTTTATCGACAACAGCGTGATCTGTCATGAGTCCACTCCTGAAGACCATAAGTCTCCGAATACATCATGCCCAATCCGATGAATCGCCTGTCGCTCCGCAGGTTCCACTCTGGCAGTCAGGGCTTGTTCCAGCGCATACTCAAATACTCTGGGTGCACCCTGAAACCGGAGTGATAATCTTGCCCAGCGCACCAGTCCACGAGTGGACAAAGTGACACTGAGTTGCGATTCGCCTTCTCCGGCTCTTCCATCAGAATCACCCGTGAACAGACGACGCACCTCGTTAGCGAGTTTCACCATCTTTTCTCTGACGACAACGGGCAGACCGGGCACCACCTGGTTGAGAATCATCAGCTCTGTGAATTCGTCAGGATAATCCACCGAAATCACACGAAACCGATCCAACCAGGCTAATGACTGTCGTAATACTCCCTGATACAAACCACTGCCATCCCCTGCTCCAGCACTGTTACCGGTGGCAACAAACCGGAATCGTGGATGCACCGGAATAATTTCTCCGCCGTTTTGCGCAAATACCAGAGGCGCACCGTCCAGCAGATCATACAAGCCAGCGAGTTCTGCCGGGTCGGCAACATCCATCTCATCCAGGATCAGAATATGACCCTCTTTTACCGCAATGCTGAGAGCGCCATATTGGAAGGGAGTTGATCCCTTATCCAACACTTTCTGCCCCAGCAAATCATCCAGCTCTAACCTTCCATGAACAGGCACCATCTGCACTGGCCAGTGCAACCTTGCAGCAGCCTGAGAAACCAGACTGGTTTTCCCACACCCTGTCGGACCGCACAAATACAAGCCATCACCCTCCGGATTATCCAGAAACGCCAGCAGCTTCCGCAGCCGGTCTCTGTCAAATACATAAGGCTGAACGGCCGGTACTGCCGGATGCCCACATTCCTTGTAACCTTCAAGCAGGATCAGTTGATTGGAATCCAGATCGAAGGTTTCATTCAGCTCATAAAACGCCGGTTGCAAACCCGCTGACTCAGACTGAGCATCATTTTCCATTGTTAATATCCTGCACTCTCATAAAACAAAAAAAGGGCAGAAATCTCCCCCGGATGGGGATAACAACTGCCCCACCCGGGTTAATTAAAATTGGATTCAGAAATAGAAGTTCTGTTTACTGACGGTAGGGTTTAAGATCAACCGATCATTCTCAGACACTTCAATTTCTGACTCTCTGTCGTCCACTCTCTTTTCCAACAAGGTTACCCTTACCTGTTCTCTTGCCTTGCGGCGGAAAGCATCAAGATCCGGCAACGCCAGCTGGTGTTGTTTGCACAATGCTTCCAGCGCTTTCTGATAATCTATGGAACCACTGCATTCAGTGCAGCAGATACGTAAACCATCAGACTCAGCTACCCGGAATGCTCCCATCAACTTTTGCAACTCCTGTTGCAGCCGCTTCT
>NZ_JAHHPR010000197.1:0-4266 GCF_024606255.1 Endozoicomonas sp. SESOKO3 | reverse complement strand
CACCAAATCCACTGGCTGCCAAAGAGATTAAGAGTGTCCCGATTATATAAAAGAAAACTGTTTTAATTTGCACTCAAATTTCCATTTTTTTTCAGTCAGAGCTGAGTGTAGCCACAGTAGGTCGGGCTCGCCTAAAAGTTTACACATACCCACTACTCCAACTGACCTTCTTCCAGGAAAAACCAAAAACCAGTAATAAGCAAACGTGCTGTCTGAATCGAAATAGAGTGTTGATTGACTCTAGTCATCACCGCTAAAGGGACTTAACGGCATGAAGTGTTCCTGAATCGGTCTTGTTTAGTCTGTGACCCTGATCGGAAGCAGACGGAGATAGCCCCGGTCCGGGGCGATCATTACCGGATCCGGGTGTGAATATATTTTATGTCCAACAAAAGATTCTCCCGAGCGTCTTCTGGCCACTGATCAACATAGGCCCTGATAAACGCGTCCCTTGATATCCTGCTTTTGTCCATTTCTCCGAACAACCGCTTCAGATCGAGGAACACTTCTTTTGATTCCAGAACTGAGTCAGAAAGCCCTATGGTATCAATCAGCGAGAAACCGGACTCTTCATCATAAAAAATATTTTTGAAATTCAGGTCTTGATGAACCGCTCTGGAAAGGGTGTAGAGTCCATTGAGTTTCAAATCTCTGTGACGCAGGTGAAACTGCGCCAGAACTTTCCCAAACCCGGAGAACAAGGCATTGATGTCAACCTCGCCTGAGGGTTCACGGGACTCAGCGACCCAGTCTGCCAGAGAACGCCCCTTCACTGCTTTGAACAAAGAGTGCATACGCCCCGCGACCAATCCACTCCACTCATCGAAACCCAGAGCCAACGGCTCTTCTTCCGGCACAAAATAGCATTCAGCCACTTTCAACATAGGGGCAATAATAAAGCCACTGTTAACATAGCCTTTGAGAATATACTGCTGGCCGTCGATCCATATCGTGTTCAACGAATGCACCGAAGGAGAACCATACAGAGTGCTTATAATGCCCATGAGGCCAGCTTCATCCATGGTGTCAACCACCTGCTGATACTTCCCATGATGCACAGGAATTTGTTGCCACTGGCTGGCGCTGTTGCCTGGCCAACGCCAGTTGAAATAGTCTGCCAGATGAGCTTGCCAGTCGTTGCAGGCCATTGTCCCAGGCTGCATTACTCCCGTTTTTTTTAATAACTTCAATGCTTCGGTGCCGTTTTTGCTGGAAATCAGAGACTGACAGAATTCACTGTCCAGTTTCGGCTTCCAGAGTTCAAAGGGCTGGATATTGCAGGATTCATCATCCCCGGCTACTGGAATGCCCAGTCTCTCAAGCCATGCATAATAGGTAATCACAGCCGCAGTCAGGGCAGTCAAAGGCAGCAGGTAGTTTGAAGGGCGACTGCATGGACCTGTCTGACAATTTTCCGAAGAAAATGAATGAGCCGTCTGCATAGAGAGCAGTAGGGCCAGCAGAATAGGAAGTGTTTGCCCATGGACAAAGCGGTTAGGTGGCATAAAAAGTACTCCTGTATCAGATCTTCTTTATTCTTTTGATCCTGATCGATCCAGGGAGTTCAACTGCCATCAAAATTTTTTCAATGAGTCAGATCCGCGCTGCCAGCCCGAATACAGTTATGTTCTCAATCCGGGTCGGCAAAGCAGTCGGTTTTCAATCAGACTCTGCGGCTTTGGCTTCGGTGTCTTCTGGCAGACTTTCATCGGTTTGTGACTGATCTGTAGTGCAGCTCCAGCCCCAGCCTTCCTGTTTTTTCACAAATTCCGAGGCCTGATCTTCGCAATAGCCCGCAGTGTAACTGGCGTTCCAGAGCGTCTCTTCCCGACTGCCTTTGGTGTAGCGAACCTCGCAGGGCACACTGGACTCACGTTGCAGATAAACGACGCTTATCTTGCGTTCCTGTTTGCCACGGTGACAGGTGAAGGAGTAATTATCCGATGCGGATACCAGTCCGGTCATACCCAGCCCAACCAGAATGGCCAGAGAAGCTTTGTACATGAGGAGATTATCCTGTTCGAAGTCATAGTCACCCACGCCAGAAACGTCGGCGGAGAAGGCTTAACGTATCAGGTCTCGTGGAATCGTGAAACACTCTAACACAGCCCTTGCCAGAAACTGAAGACTCTTGGAGGAGCAAGCTGCCTGGCTGGATTAAACCTGTAGATTCGTTCACTTATCAGACATCTTTTCCTGTCAGGAAGCTCGACGGGTAGTTTTTCTACGGCGGGTTTTCTTCTTGAACCGGTTGGGCGATACCGGAGGCAGCCCCTGCACATTGATCGTTCCTGACTGCCCGGCTTCCTGCAACAACTGCAGCAGTTGCTGTTCAAGCTGATTCATAAAGGTCTGGTAAGAACCTTTTTTCTCCACGATCTGATTCAGTGACGCTTCCCAACGAGCGGTCATGTCTGGACGACTGACAGGTTCCGGCAGCGCTTTGATCAATGCTTTCCCGGTTTCAGTGGCATGAATGTTTTTGCCCTGGCGGGCAAGATATTTCCGATTGAACAATAGTTCAATAATCCCTGCCCGGGTAGCCTCGGTACCCAAACCATCGGTCTCCTTCAGCACCTTCCTGATCTCGGTATCCTTCACATAGCGGGCAATTCCGGTCATGGCTGATAGCAGGGTGGCATCGGTAAATGGCCTGGGTGGTTGGGTTTGTTTCTCTGCCAACTCTGCTTCCTTGCACAGCAGTGTCTGTCCTTGCTGCAATTCCGGTAACCTTTGACCCTCGAATTTATCGGATTGTTTATCTGTAGTTGATGATGGCTTGCGGGGAAAAATGGCTGTCCAGCCTTCTTCCTGCACTTCCCTGCTGCTGGCCATGAATAACCCGCCTTCCAGGGTGACACTGACTTTTCGGGCTAAAAATCGGTGATCCGGATAAAACTGAGCCACATACTGTCTGGCAATCAGGCGATATAGGTTACGCTCCCGGTCACCCATTTTGTAGAGATCGGCTCTTCGGGTGGTGGGGATAATCCCGTGGTGTGCGCCGACCTTCTTGTCATTCCAGGCTTTGCTTTTGCGATCGGGTAATGCACCGTCAACAGCGCTGGCCAGTTTTTCATCATTACTTCGGATCGCTGCCAGCACTTCCGGTGCCTCCCTGAAATGCTCCACGGGCAGATAACGGCAATCCGAACGGGGATAGGTCACCAGTTTCTGCTCATAAAGCTTTTGACAGACATCCAGCACCTCCTTGGCACTCATCCTTAGCTGTTTGGCAGCATCAATCTGAAGAACGGAAAGTGAATAGGGTAAAGGTGGAGACTCCTTAGCGGGTTTATTCTCCAGCTTACTGACTGTTCCCTGCTTGCCCTGTATCCTGCTGACAACATTTTCCGCCAGCCGACGATCCAGCACACGACCCTCGTCATCCATCCAGGGCTGACAGGCTTCACTGGGTTGCCACTTGGCCTTGAAGCACTCACCCCGATCAGTCACCAGCAGGGCAAAGACCTCGAAATAAGGTTTCGGTTGGAATTGAGCAATGTCTTCGTCTCTTCGCACCACCAGACCCAGCACCGGTGTCTGTACCCGACCCACAGAAAGCAACCCCCCATAACCTGCTTTCTTGCCAAGAACGGTATAAGCACGGGTTAAATTGATACCATAGAGCCAGTCGGCACGGGAGCGAGCCAGGGCAGAAACCGAGAGTGGAACATAGTCCGAATTGCTCTGCATTCGGTCGAAGGCTTTCTTGACCGCTGAGCCATTCAAGTCATTCACTAGCAGACGACGAACGCTTTTCCTGCGGGTTGGTGAAAGCTTGAGGTAATCCAGTACTTCATCTACCAACAACTGCCCTTCCCTGTCCGGGTCTCCGGCATGAACGATGACATCCGCTGTCTTCAACAGCTTGCGAATCACCGATAACTGGGCGCGAGTGTTTTTTCGCGGTTGCAGTTGCCACTGTTGGGGAACAATGGGTAAATGTTCAAAACGCCATTGCTTGTAGGCGGGATCATAATGTTCAGGCTCAGCCTGCTCCAGCAGGTGGCCAATACACCAGGTCACGACATCACCGGATGCCGTCTCTATGTAGCCATCTTGTCGTTTATGCGGCCGGGGCAATACATCGGCTATGGCTCTGCCCAGGCTGGGTTTTTCAGCAATGATTAAGCGCATTCGGTCAACAAAGGTTCCATCAGATCAATGGTGCAGCTGCCTATGATAAATTTCTTTCTGGTCATGTCATAGCCGCTACTAAAAATCTAACATAATCTGTAATTATGTAGACTTATCTACGCCGTC
>NZ_JAHHPR010000196.1:0-7340 GCF_024606255.1 Endozoicomonas sp. SESOKO3 | reverse complement strand
AACATCGGGAGCTTATTTTGGTATAGATACGGCTGATGTTCAGATTGACGACATTCAGGGGGCCTTGAATTTCAGTACCGAAACCGGATTGTCCGCTAAAAAAGTGCAAGGCCTTTTTCTGGGTGATTCTGTCGAGGCCAGTATTGACACCGATATGACGAATAAAGCTGAGCCTGAGGTCCATTTTAACTGGCACGGTTCTGTTTCTGCTGAAGGACTTCAGCAATGGCTTCAGCTGGATGCCCTCAGTTTTCTGGAAGGTGCCAGTCGTTACAAGGGCCACTTGGTACTGGGTGGCAAGCCTGCTGACATTCAGTTGAAAGTCACCAGTGACCTGAAAGGAATGGAAGTCGAGCTTCCAGCCCCCTTAAAAGTAGCGGCTGATCAGACAGTGCCCTTTGAATTGCGCCTTAATCAATTCGCTCATCGAGATGAACTGGATATCGTTCTTGGTAAGACGGGACAAGCCAGAATTCAGTTTGGTGACGGCTTTAAGTATCAGTCTGCTGTCGTTCTTGTTGGTGGTAAAGGTCAACTGCCGGCCATGAAACCTGATAAAATTGTACTGTCTGGGCAACTATCCAAACTCGATCTGATGCCTTGGAAACAGCAGTTCGAAGGGCAGCCGGGTGACAAAACTGAAAAGACCCTGGTGAGTCAGATTGAAGTCAGGCAATTGAAGATTGATCAGCTGCTCTTCAGTCAAGAGACTCTGAATAACCTGGTGTTTAACCTGTCTCATGAGACCGGTGGCACACGTCTTGTTTTAAGCAGTGACAAGATAGATGGCAGCTTGATGATACCAGAGGATCAGAAGCAGCCATACCAGTTGAATCTGAAAAAACTGTATGTTTCCCAGGGTTCGGCAAAGAATGAATCTACCGTAGAACACAGAGGTCTATTGGGTGATCTCAGGCCTTCAGAACTGCCCAATGCTGATATTTCCATAGACTCTTTTAAGCTGGGCGACAGGACTTTGGGTTCAGTTTCTTTTGGTTTGAGACCTTTTCCTGATGGGAAGCGGATTGAGAATCTGAAAATCAATTTGCAGAAGATGGCGTTATTCGGAGATTTGGACTGGACCTACATCAATGGTCAGCACAGGACTTCTTTTAATGAGCGCCTGACAGGGTCTGGCATTCAGGCTCTGCAGGAAGCTTTGGGTATCTCACCTTTTGTTTCAGCTAAGAAAACGACCATTCAGGGGAAGCTGGCTTGGGATGGACCTCCGATGGGTATCAATATAGTGTCACTGACAGGTGCCGTTCGACTAAAGCTGGAAAATGGTACCCTGCAGAAGGTAGAAGGGGGAGCCGGCGCCTTGAAAATGTTCGGCATCCTGAATATGGAGGCTCTGACCCGGCGTCTGCGTCTCGATTTTTCTGACCTCTACAAGAAAGGCATCAGTTTTGACCGCCTGGATGGGGTCGTGCGGTTCGACGAAGGAATTATCACTTTTGATAAGCCTCTTGAAATTGATGGTCCTTCGTCGAACTTCAAGCTGGATGGCCGTGTAGACAGTGTCACTGAAAGTATGGACATGAGTCTGGTTGTTACACTTCCATTATCGTCTAATCTGCCGATACTCAGTGTCTTGCTTGGATCTGCACCTCAGGTGGCCGGTCTGATTTATCTGGCGGATATGCTGGTGGGTAAACAGGTGGATCAGCTGGCCAGTATTCGCTACCGAATCAGAGGCTCTTTTGACAACCCTGAGGTGACTCTGGATCAATTATTCTCCAGCAAAGCCCGAAAACCAGGTCAGACAGAGATTCCCAAGCGGAAAAAACCCTGAGTCAGAAACAGCCTTAAGCAAAATGGGAATGCTTTTTTTGTCCATAGGTGTGACAATCTCTTTATAACGATGTAGGCCTGCTCCGAATAATCAAGCAGGCAATGGATAATAGCTAGGGCCTGAATAAACTATGACCGACATTCTTACACAGGCGCGAAATCATTTGCTGGCGCCGGCAAATATCGGTGACAACGAGCTGGGCAGAGTGCTTGACAGTATTCTGGGGCATTCGGTTGACGCAGCGGATCTCTTCTTTCAGTCAACACGTCATGAAGTCTGGGCGCTGGAAGACAGTATCATCAAAGAAGGCAGCTTCAATGTAGACCGGGGTGTAGGTGTACGTGCTATCAGTGGCGAGAAAACCGGCTTTGCCTATTCCAACGAAATCATTTTACCGGCCCTGGAGCAGGCTGCGGGCGCGGCCCGGAGTATTGCTCGTCTGGGTCAGGAGCATCAGATTCAGGCCTGGAACCGAAGTCAGCCACTGGCTCTTTACGGCACGGATAATCCTCTGGACTCCATGAGTCGTGAAGATAAAGTGTCTCTGCTCAAGGCTGTTGACCAGGAAGCCAGAAAAGCGGATCCAGCGGTTAAGCAGGTTAACGTCAGTCTGGCGGGTGTCCACGAAGTGGTTCTGGTGGCTGCTTCTGATGGTACTCTGGCTGCGGATATACGGCCGTTGGTACGTATGAGCGTCAGTGTTATTGCCGAGAAAGATGGCCGTATTGAGCGAGGTTCTGCCGGTGGAGGTGGTCGTGGTGACTATCTGCAGTTTATCCAAAATGATAAAGGCTTGAGCTATGCCCGTGAAGCGGTGCGACAGGCTCTTGTGAATCATGAAGCTGTTGCTGCTCCGGCTGGGACCATGCCGGTCGTATTGGCTCCGGGTTGGTCGGGTGTTCTGCTGCATGAAGCCGTAGGACACGGTCTGGAAGGCGACTTTAACCGTAAAGGCAGTTCTGCCTACGCAGGTCGTGTCGGTGAGAGGGTTGCTTCGCCGCTATGCACCATTGTTGATGACGGCACGCTGACAGGCCGCAGAGGCTCCCTGAATCTGGACGACGAAGGTGTACCCACCGAATCAACGGTTCTGGTTGAGAACGGTATCCTGAAAGGCTACATGCAGGATAAGCTGAATGCCCGTCTGATGGGCGTTGCTTCTACGGGTAATGGACGTCGAGAGTCTTATTCTCATCTGCCCATGCCACGAATGACCAACACCTACATGTTGGCTGGCAAAAGCGATCCGGGTGAGATTGTTGCCAGTGTTGATAAAGGAATCTACGTCGCCAATATGGGCGGTGGTCAGGTCGATATTACTTCTGGCAAATTTGTATTTTCCACCAGTGAGGCTTACCTGATTGAGAATGGCAAGGTAACCACTCCGGTTAAAGGCGCTACGCTGATCGGCAACGGACCGGATGTTATGAATCAGGTCTCTATGGTCGGCAATGATCTGGAGCTGGATCCGGGCGTTGGTGTTTGCGGTAAAGACGGTCAGTCTGTGCCTGTTGGTGTTGGCCAGCCCACGCTCAAAATCGATGAAATCACGGTAGGCGGAACAGCCTGATTCGTCAGGAAAATGGCAGGTAAACCTGCCTATTTATCGAACTCTGTTGGCAAACCATTGTTTTCATGATGTTGCTTCATCAAAGCAATGTCGGAAGCAATGGTTCTCCCCTGTGAGAGATGTGGCAGTTGATCCGGCTCGAAAAAACCGACCTCTGATATTTCGATGTTGGCAGTTGGGCTGCCACCCTTGAGTTCACACAAAAACAGCATTTTGATCAGGTGGTGAGGGTTTCTGGGAGAGTAGGGGTGTTTATGAACATCACGCACAGCCACCAGCTTCCGGGCTTTGACAATATACCCTGACTCTTCCAGAGTTTCCCGTTCTGCTCCCAGAGCTGGGGACTCGCAGACGTCGGCCCAGCCGCCGGGCAGAGCCCAGCAACCATCAGAGCGTTCTCTTACCAGCAGGATACGACCTTCCTGAAACACTCCAGCCCGGATATCGAGCTTGGGTGTGGTATAGCCTGTTTCAGGAAGAAAATAGTGATCGACTTTTTCAATGGGAGCGCCTGCAAGAAGTGCTGTCATTTCGTGGGCAATGTCCTGAAGCTGCTGGTAGCGCTCCAGATCAAAGCCGCCGTCGGTATAGGTTATTCCGTTCTGAGCAATGGCGCGAATCTTTTCAACCCAGTTTGTCCATGGATTTTTCTGCATAGTATTTGCCTGTCCATTGATGAATCTGTTCACTTTAGTACAGTCGGCTGATGCTAAGTATTATTTTGACTGTTCAGCGTCCACCTCCTCTTTTGGCCTTCCAGACCCCAAGAGCGCAGCAAATCTTCGGCTACCGGGCGAGGATTCCAATAGTACTTTTATGCTGATGGTCAGAGGGACTGAGAGCAGCATGCCAATCGGGCCCAATAACCAGCCCCAGATCAGCAACGATAAAAAAACGACCATGGACGAAAGACCGAGTCCCTTACCTAATACTCTTGGCTCAAGCATGTTACCAATCAGCATGTTGATCAGGAAATAGCCAGCTGAAACAAATAGTGCTTCAGAAAAACCCAGTTGCAGCAAAGTGATCAGGATGCCGGGAATGGCCGCCAGTATGGAACCAATGTTTGGAATAAAGTTCAGGGCAAAAGCCAGAATGCCGCCCAAAAGGTAAAAGTTAACCCCTCGCAATCCTAGCAATAGAGCGACCAGTAATCCTGTGAGCACACTGATGGCCGTTTTCAGGGCAACATAACGATTGACCGAGGCAACAAATCTTTCGAGATCTTTCAGCTGCTGGTCCGGATCAGACATGGAACGGATCAGTTTATTTCTCAGTAGCGGTGCCTCGGCCAGCATGAATATAACCGTCAGAAAGATCAGGAAAACATAACTGGTGGCACTGCCCATATGGGTCAGCATGGACGTTAAAAAGCTAAAGATGGATGAGGTATCCAATGGTTCAGCGATGGATTTCAGATCCAGATTAATGTTGCGTTGCGCCAGTTTGTCACTGATCTGATGAATCATATCGATCGTTTGCTGCTTATACCCTGGCAGCGCCTTGGCAAAGTCCTGTAAGGCACTGCCAATGGAAGCCACAATCATCATCATAGTGATGATTAGCACCGAGACTACTAACAGAATGCCCAGCACCCTGGGAATATGCAGTCGGCTCAAGGCGTTAATGGCTGGGTTGAGAAGAATCGCCAGGAAGTAGGAAAACAGCAGGAGAGAGAGTATTTCACTGCCCAGACGAATACCGGCAAGAATGATCACCAGTGAGGCAGCTGTCACTATGTAGCGGCTAATGTTCTGTATTTCGGCGGATTGCATACTTGATTCTTGCTCCTTTTGAATATGTTCAAGGTTCAAGATTTGAGCTCTGCTTGCAAAAATCGACTGTCACCATCGTTGCGAGCCATGGAGGGCCAGGGGCGAATACTATGTCGACCCACCCTGGCTAGCTTAGTGAGAAAGTTGCCATCATTATACTAGAATGCTTTCTAAACGGCCTTGGGTGTATCGCAGCTGAAGCAGCAGGGCGTTATGCACAGGGTGCCAGGACAAATGGGCTGGCCTTGATGTTGTCGTGCAAATTAAATAGTCGACCATGTACTAAAATCCTAATGCCAGATATGTGAGGCTAAACATGATGAGTAATGTCGCATGCTTATTTTTTATATCAATAATCGCATTTACCTCTAACGCTGCCTATTCTGACTATTGCACAATAGTTACAAAGACATACGTAGAAAGCCTTAAGAATGGTAACGAATGCAATGGCATATTGCCATTATTCAGCGATCAAGATGACTTGGTGTATTCACCCAAATATGGAAAAATTACAGCTAAATACTTATTTTGTCATGAAGATAATGGTGTGAAGTATGATGTTGTTAATCAACAGCTTTTGGCTGACTGTGTATTATATTTAACTCTAAATATTGATGGCACTAACAGGCCATATGTAGATGTTTTTAAACTTGATAAAAATGGGAAAATCAAATCTTTATCCATTTATCATGGCCCATCGACATTATAATTGACATCCACCACCATCTGGTATCAATAGCCTTTTGAATTTTTTTGATAACACTTCACCAACTAAGCTGATGGTTTTTGTAGCGTATGCTGGCCGTTAAGGCAGATAGTACAATGCTAAACAGTGCACACCAACTCCTGCTGTGTGTCGTATGAGTTTCTAAAATTCGATAGCCAATACGGGATGGTTGTTCAGTAAACCTGAACCCGACCTCGGAGTGAGTGGGTTCAGGAGCTTAAGGGGAGCGAGTCATCAAGTCTTCAGGTAACGACTCAGAATGTGCTGCTTGAAGTGATCTGCATTCAGCGGTTCGCCGGTGGCCTGAGTGTATAGTTCGTGAGTTTCCAGCTTGCAGCCTTGCTGCCAGATGTTTTCTGTCAGCCAGTTAAATACCGGCTCCAAATCGCCGGTAGCGATGCGGCTCTCTACATCGGGCAATTGTCGCTTAACAGTGGCAAACTGCTGTGCTGCGTACATGGCACCCAAAGTATAGCTTGGGAAGTAGCCAAAAGCGCCCATTGGCCAGTGAATGTCTTGCATACAGCCGGTGCTGTGATTTTCGCCGGTGGCAAGGCCCAGGTAAGCCTGCATTTTCTCATCCCAGATCTGGGGCAGGTCATCCACCAGCAGTTCTCCCTCGATCAGTGCCTTCTCGATTTCATAACGCAGGATGACATGCATGGGATAACTGATTTCATCGGCGTCTACGCGGATAAAACCGGGCTTTACCCGGTTGTAGATCTTCTCAAGGTTAATCTGGCTGAAACGCTCATCCTCCTGACCTTCTGACAGGTGTTTCACGATCAGAGGTCTGATGAGCTTCAGGAACTCCGGGCTGCGACCCAGCTGCATTTCAAAAAACAGACTTTGGCCTTCATGGACCCCCATTGAGCGGTAGGAGCCAAGTGGCAGCGACCTCAGATCTGCCGGAAGATTCTGGTTATAGCGGGCGTGACCTGTTTCGTGGATCGTTCCCATCAGGGATTCAACGAAGTCTTGTTCGTTATATCGGGTAGTGAGGCGAACATCTTCCGGAACCCCACCACAGAATGGGTGGACACTGACGTCCAGTCGGCCATGATTGAAGTCAAACCCCAGCAGTTTCATAACATCCAACCCGAGGGCTTTCTGGTTCTCGGCAGGGTAGTGGCCCTGACTGGCTATCAGAGAATCATTCTTTTGCTGTTCGACAACGGTTTGCAAGGTTTCTGGCAGCCAGCTCTTGAGGTGACCAAAAAGAACATCCAGCTCTTTGGAAGTCATACCGGGTTCATAAAGCTCCAGCAGGGCGTCGTAGCCTCTGGCGCCGGATGCGGCGGAGCGAATACTGGCCTCTTCACGGGCTAGTTTGACCACTTCTTTCAGGTTTTCGGAGAAGCCTTTCCAGTCATTTTTCGGCCGCTGGGTTCGCCAAGCGTGCTCACACTTCGAACTGGCCAGAAAAGATTTAAGGGCTGCCAGATCAACAGAGCTTACCGAAGTCGTGTAAAT
>NZ_JAHHPR010000195.1:0-1032 GCF_024606255.1 Endozoicomonas sp. SESOKO3 | reverse complement strand
CTCCAGTGGAATCATCAACTGGACGCTGCCATCCAGGTCTCCGCGAATCGTCCAGTTCTTTGCTTCTCCCTTCAGCCGCTTATTAATTGGGGTTTCAGTCAAGAGCTTTTCCAGATCCTGACCAAGAGCGGCCACCTGACCGGAGATGTTCAAATCCAGATTTTTATCCAGTGCCAGATCAGCCTGGACATTGCTGAGTTTTGCATCCAGTAACTTTGCCGACACAATATCAATCTTTATATTGTCGTTATCCACCCAGATCTGCCCCCGGGCGTCATAGACTTCAGGCCAGTCAGGGTGATAATCCAGGCGCGCTTTATTGACATCGAAATAGAGTCCCCACTTCACATCATCAGGGTCGTCAGTGTCCTCCAGCGGGCCATCATAGGTGAAACGTCCTTCATAGACTTCTGCCCCTTTGATACTGGTATCAAGCCACGTGACCAGCTCTTTTGAAAGCGCAGACAGCTGGCTGGGAAGGTATTTCGGAGCATAGCTGGCATCACCATTTTTCATGCCCACATTCAGGTCCATGACAATGGGCTCCTTCCCATCCAGAGGAATATCCAGTCTCAGCTGACCACTAAGATCACCCTCGGGGGCTTTTAAGGTGATATCGTCGCTACTCAGCTGAAAGAAATCCTCCTTATCCAGAACGTCCCAGCTAAGCTTTGCTTTGGCACTATCATAGTGCCAGACCTTACGAAAGACTTCGGTCAGCCCCAGAGTGAAATTTTCTGTTTCCAGGTCGAAGTAACCGCTGATCGTGCCCATTTTTAGATATCCATTGACGTTTGATGCAGACGGTGCTCCTTTCCAGGCATCTACTGAAACGTTGTTCAGATTCGCAGAAAGATCCAGCCGCTCTCGCAGCGGCTTATCGGGAAAATATTGGGCAGAAATGTTATCCAGCTCACCAGCCGGGTTAAGAATAGTGAAGAGTTCATCAGCCAGCTCTGGCATTAACTGGGTACTGACCAGAAAAGATTTAAGGGCTGCCAGATCAACAGAGCTTACCGAAGTCGTGTAAAT
>NZ_JAHHPR010000194.1:0-1114 GCF_024606255.1 Endozoicomonas sp. SESOKO3 | reverse complement strand
GAAAGTACCAGTTTACCGCCAGTACGGAAGCAATGGTCAGCAGGGCGCTGCCAAAGGTGACAAGGTATTGCCGGTTGATGGTGGTGTGGATTTCGGTTTTTAGTTCGGCATATGCCTTGGTGCTGTCCACTTTCAGTTCGTAGTAGCGGGCGTCTGACTCGGCTTTCACTTCGTAGTAGCGGGCGTCTGATTCGGCTTTCAGTTTTTTGAAGTGGGCGTCTGATTCGGCTTTAAGTTCTTTGAAGTGAGCGTCTGACTCGGCTTTAAGTTCTTTGAAGTGGGCGTCTGACTCGGTTTTCTGTTGTTTGAACTGGGCGTCTGATTCGGCTTTCTGTTGTTTGAATTGGGCGTCTGATTCGGCTTTCTGTTGTTTGAATTCGGCGTCTGATTCGGCTTTCTGTTGTTTGAATTCGGCATCAAACTTGGCATTCATGTCAGCCATTTTTTGACTGAAATATGCTTGGTGCTGCAAGATGGCCTCCTGCATGATGAGCACGTCTTTCTTGCTGGCGTTGTAGTCCGGGTCGAGGGAAGCACTGACTTTTGCCGCCAGCTCCTCACTGATGCCGATGTTTTTCAGTTCGTTGAACAGCGTGTCCGACACACTCAGCTCCTGTTGACCGATGGAAGAGGTTGAAGCATAGACCATGGATGACTTTAACAACAAACCGCCTGGCTTGATTGACCCACCGGCCAGTGACGAGGATCAACTGACGCTGAAAACCTGGATGCGGCAGGTGACCGGGGCGGTGCGACAGGGGTTGGGGCAGATTGGGCAGTATGGGCAGTCGTTTTATGCGCTGGTGATTAAATCATGGGTGAATATTAACATGAGAGGTTATCATGACGTTACCTGCCAGTTTTGGCACATTAGATCTTCAAAGCCCGAACAGTGATCGCAAACAGGATGCTGAGGCTTATAGTTCACTCAGGAGGTATTTTTGTGATCTTGATCCCAGTGGTGTTTCCGACCCTACGTCGATAGACAAGCGCACCTGCAGTTCAACTTTCTCGGATCAGCCTACAGAGTGTTCTGCCGACAACCGGGAACAACTTGGCGGCAAGGGGATGTTTTTGCAGCGCATGAAGAGAGCCGGTCTGCCTGTTCCACCCT
>NZ_JAHHPR010000193.1:0-1521 GCF_024606255.1 Endozoicomonas sp. SESOKO3 | reverse complement strand
TGATCCAGCGCATTTTCCGATTGCCAGAGCGGAATGCCCTGATTCGCTCTGCCGTCAGCACCTTTTTCGTTTCAATCCTTTTTCATTTCATCTTCTATTCAGAAACGAATCAAAAACAAAGCGTCATGGGCATTAACCGTCCCTCTGATCAGCTTCAGATTCAGCTAAAAATAGCTTTGTATGAAAAAAAATCTTTCTTTCATTCCTGATTGAGAAACCCTTTTTTTTACCAAAGATAGTGGTTCTAGCGGTCATTTTTCCCATTATCAGACCGAGACACTAGTGAAGCAGCCCGCCAAGTAGCACTTGTACTGGTTGCTAATACAGCGAATTCCGCTAATATAGCGGCCTTTTTGTCTGGCAAGGTATGTAGTCACGACATGACGAGCTTCGTTCCTGGACAGCGCTGGATCAGTGACACCGAAACTGAACAAGGATTAGGTACCGTTCTGACTTTCGATAGTCGCATGGTTACCCTATTGTTCACCACCACCGGTGAAACCCGGCTGTACTCCATTAATAACTGCCCGCTATCAAGGGTACAATTTAATCCTGGTGACAAGATAGAGAGTCACGAGGGCTGGACCATGACGGTGACAGAAGTCATCGAAGAGAATGGTCTGCTGCACTATAAGGGTCTTCTTCCCAACGGCAAGCCCGGAGAGCTTCCCGAATCGGAGCTGGGCAACTTTATTCACTTCAACAAACCGCAGGACAGAATGCTGGCAGGTCAAATCGACCAAAACAGCAATTTTTCTCTGCGTTACAAGACATTGCTGAACAATTGTCGCCTGTTGAGCGCTCCAGTAAGAGGGCTTCTCGGTGCCCGTACCAGCCTCATCCCCCATCAGCTGCACATAGCCCGTGAGGTTTCCGGACGCCATGCGCCAAGAGTGATGCTGGCTGACGAAGTTGGCATGGGTAAAACCATTGAAGCCGGTCTTATCCTTCATCAGCAACTGATCACAGAACGTGCCAGCCGGGTCCTGATTCTGGTTCCGGAAACACTTCAACATCAATGGCTGGTCGAAATGCTGCGTCGTTTTAACCTGCACTTCGGCCTGTTTGATGAAGAGCGTTGCCGTGCGATTGAAGATGAAAACCCGTTCAACACCGAACAGCTGATTCTCTGCAGCCTGGACTTCCTGAGCCAGTACGAAAATCGTTTCCAACAGGTCCTGGAAGCTGACTGGGATCTGCTGATCGTCGATGAGGCTCATCATCTGGTCTGGTCAGAAGAAGACCCCAGCCGTGAATATCAGGTTGTAGAAACCTTGTCGTCACAGATTCCCGGACTGCTGCTATTGACAGCCACGCCTGAACAGATGGGCCCCGAAAGTCATTTTGCCAGACTCCGCCTACTGGACCCGGATCGTTTCCATGATCTGGAGACCTACCAGAAAGAGGAGAAGAGCTATGAGCCTGTGGCCGAAGCGGTACAGGAGCTGCTGGAAAATGACCATCTGCCGGAAGCCGCCTGTCAGCATTTGGCCGGTTTCCTCGGCCAGGACTGCCAACCAC
>NZ_JAHHPR010000192.1:0-1122 GCF_024606255.1 Endozoicomonas sp. SESOKO3 | reverse complement strand
CCCGTGATCACTACCGCCGAAGTGGCGCTGGCCGGACATGTGTCCCCCTGGCCCCTGGAACAGCGCTGGTGGAAACCCCTGTATTTTGTCGGTGCAGGAATGGCAGTTTATGCCGCTGATACGAAAACGAGGGAGCACATACCTGTCGCAGTTTTGACCTACCTAGCGTTCGAAGCGTTATCAAGAACTGGAGCCAGCGCTAGTTCGGCGCTAATCCTAAGAAAAATGAGCGTAAGGGATATTGCAATTGAATGGTATGCGACTGGGGAATACACAGTATTGTCCATGATTAATGGGATTGCGGTAGGGTCTGTCGCCTATGAAGCCATGATCCATAAAGGCCTAAGGCCTGCAAAAGCGGCTCTTGCCTCTGTTGTCAGTGCAGCGATTGTGGGTACTCTCTCGGGAATTATTTCAGTGTTAACAATTGATCTGGATGGACAGAAAAAAGCTCAAGTCATGGCATTAGCCGGAGCCGGAGCGGGAGCCGGAGCCATAATCATAACTGGTATCGGAGCACTAACGACAGCCACAACCAGAGTCTTGACTATAGCCGGAGCCGAGGTCGGAGCCATATCCATATCCGGAGCAGGAGCAGGAGCAGGAGCCATGGTCGGAGCCGTAATCGGAGGCACAGGAGCCTTACTTGGAACCTTAGTTGGACTCTCAGTCTCAGGCGAAGCCGGAGCCTGGCTTATGTTTGGCAGTTCAAAGATAACTTCAAATAACCCGTTTATCAAAGCCGGCGTCACTCTGGTGCCTGCATTGACTTTCGCTGTTGTCAATGCTCTTTCAAGCTACGCCGTTTATGGCTATCCACTGGAACAAGGTCTTTCAGAGACCGGTTGGACTCAATGGAAAAAGTTCTATGCGCCCCTGGATTATCTCTCGACTCTGTTTGACTGACAGACTCAACAGTCAGCCACTGAATCAGCGGTGAATTCTGGCAGCTAGCGCCTGCTCCAGTTGCTGTGCCGAAGGCGCAGTCTGTTGGAAGCATTTGATAGCTACTTTACTTGCACCGAGCTTTGTAGTTAAGGATATTGTCACTCATAGCTCCGTATGGAATCTATATTTCCAGTTCAGTCACTGTATCTGGGAAATCACCATGAATAAGTCGTT
>NZ_JAHHPR010000191.1:0-2253 GCF_024606255.1 Endozoicomonas sp. SESOKO3 | reverse complement strand
GTTCTGCCACCGTTGGCCGGTCAGTTTATCAACTTGATCAAGGACTCTTCACTGGTTTCGGTTATTTCTCTGACTGATCTGACCAAAGCCGGTCGGGAAACGGTCAGCAGTACCTTCAGTCCCTTTGAAGTCTGGTTCACGGTTGCGGCACTTTACCTGGTGCTGACCGGTATCCTGTCGTATGTCGTCAGAAGGATGGAGGTGAAGTATGCCGCAAGAAGCTGACGCTATTATCACCGTGACAGATATTCACAAGGTCTACCCAAATGGTGTTCACGCCCTGAAGAATGTCAGTCAGACCATCAGGGAAGGGGAAGTGGTGGTCGTGGTTGGGCCCAGTGGTTCAGGCAAATCAACTTTTCTGCGTACCCTGAATCAGCTGGAAACTATCAATGCCGGTGAAATCGTTGTGGACGGAATCTCCCTGACCACTCCCGGAGATGTCAATAAACTGAGGGAAGAAGTGGGGATGGTCTTCCAGTCCTTCAACCTGTTTCCTCACCTGAGTGTACTGGACAATATCTGTCTGGCGCCCATGAAAGGTCGTGGTATCTCCAGAAACGATGCAGAAGACCGGGCAGTAGAGCTGCTGGCCAAAGTCGGCCTGTCTGACAAAGCCGGGAGTTTTCCACCTCAGTTATCGGGCGGTCAGCAGCAACGTGTAGCCATAGCTCGGGCATTAGCTATGCAGCCGAAGATCATGTTGTTTGATGAGCCGACTTCTGCACTGGACCCGGAAATGGTCGGTGAGGTTCTGGAAGTTATGAAACAACTGGCTCGTTCAGGTATGACCATGGTTGTGGTGACTCATGAAATGGGCTTTGCCCGCGAAGTAGCCGACCGGGTTCTGTTCATGGAGTCTGGTGAACTGTTAGAAGACAGTGTTCCTGATAGCTTCTTTGATAATCCAGACAGTGAACGCCTGCAGTCCTTTCTGAGTCAGGTGATTTAAGTCATAACCAGGTTTTGGAAGACATGGCTTTTTGGGTCAAAACCATGTCTTTCCTTGAAGCATGACTACCTGTGCGGCTAATGAAGAGCCAGTACTGATAAAGCACCCAGTGGCAGCCAGACGGAAGCAACGATCCGACTTGATTCAGAGGACATGCATCTGCAGGTGCTCTTGCCATCAACCCAGCTTACCAGCGCATCTCTCCATGTGCCCCCCTGTTCATGGCAAACGGGAAGCTTGCTGTTTTGATGTGAATTACCCCCCGGGCACACATAGTAGTAGTATCTGGCGCAACCTTGCCAATTTTCATGGTTGCCAGAGCTATCCAGATGCGCCTGCCAAACAGTCTTGCCATTTTCATCGGTGTCAGGGGCGCATTCCTGACCCCAGGGTGATTCAGATTCACAGTCATCGCGGCTCTGGCACAGGGGTTCAACAACATTCAGTGTGTGCCACACAGCATCAACAAACCAGATGCGTTGGGTCTTCTGATCGACTTCGAGACCTGCAATCTGGCTTGCGGGTGTTTGAATACTGCCAATGTAGGTATGGTTTCCTGAAGTGTCCAGGCGAATAGCATGGATCTTTCCAGTATCAGAATCGCTGACAAACAGCTTACTATCAGAAATGACCAGACCGCTGGGACTTTTTAGTTCAAGTCCGGCGACACTGAGCTCAGTAAAGCGGGCGCCTGATATTTTGGAGTAAGCGGCGTATTTTTCACGCCATTCATCTCTGTGCTTTACATCACCTGCTACCGTCCCGCTATCAGTATCAAGAACGTTGATCACGCCTCCTGCAGGATTGGCCACGAACAGGTATCTGTCGAATCTGGCCATGTGTCCGGGAACAAGATTACGTCCCGTCTTTTTATACATGGTTGTATTTTCATACCGATAGAGATAGGCATAGCTATGCTCATGCCCACCATATCCATGGGTGCGGGTAATATTGGTGTACACAATACTTCCATATTTAGAGTCAGGGCCGGCGTCCCATGACCAAAAACCGGCTTCCCGGCCTTCCCAGGTGATGCCCATTGAGAAGGGCTCTTGATGAACCATGTCGATGTGGGAACCATAAGGCTTTTCTTTAAGATTATCTGGAAAAAAATTATTGTTTTGAATAGCGAATGTTTTAAGGTTGTTTGCCCAAAGAGAAGGTCCCATAAAGTCCGAGCAGGTTCGCTGGGTGAAATACTCTCCCATAAAGGCAGATGCCGTATAATCATTACAGCTCCCACCTGTGGTAGCAAATGTTCCGGTCTTGCTTAAATTATGAACCTTCTGCCCTTTAAATTC
>NZ_JAHHPR010000190.1:0-5511 GCF_024606255.1 Endozoicomonas sp. SESOKO3 | reverse complement strand
GTCATTCTCCCATGCAGAAAGTATTCCTTACTCTTACACTCTGGGTGCCCTCTACGAATCCCGCGCCGAGCACTTTTTACGGTAATAAAAGTACTCAGTTCTGAGGTAGTAGTATGACACACGCTTGCCCCAATGCATTGCGCCTTGCCGTGGCCGTTGCCATCAGTTCTTCCATCCTTGGTACACAGGCACTGACCGAACGCAGGCTACAGACAAAATCTATCGATATTCAGGGCAATGGACACGCGGAGTTTACCCACAGTGAGGTCATAGTTAAGCCAACTTTAGGTCACAACCAGCAACCAATACCCAAATCCATTACCACCACCTACCCCGATCAGACTCAAACCAGAGCTGGCTATGAGATTCCTTCTGAAGGCTTCACAAATGTTCTTTCTGGCATCAGTGGTGGTGTTTCCAGTATTGATCTGTTTGAAACGGACAAAGATGGCGTTGCTCAGAAATACACCAAAGTCCTGAAGGCAGGTAATGAGGGGATCTTCAAGATTACCCATAATCTTGCCGAAGAAGTACTGGTCATTGAAGTCAGAAACGGAATGACCAGTCAGGATTCAATTAAGGCTGTTCGAAGTCAATCGGGTGACATCCAACCACTGGAACCGACAACGAAAATCGCCAGCCCCAATCATTTGGTCGGGGTGCTGAAAGGAGCCAATGAAAGAGCAGGTAGCCTTGGCGAAGTTGATCACTATGTTGCCCTTGCCACCATCGAAGTTGACAAAATTGAAGTGAACAGTCGCACCTTTATGCGCCTTGTCGCTGCAGACGATGAGCCTCCTGATTTGCAGAGTCTGGATCAAGCACTCTTTGTTAATGATGAGCCACTTTTGGCAGCAGCGACCTCTGCCTATACCCAGGTTCATACTCTGAGAGAGGGTTTACAACAGAAAGCTCTGGACGATCTTTTGTACTACCATAAACCCGTCGGCTATGTTGTAAACGTTGGGGATGAGTGGCGGGCTTGCCCTGTGCCTGAAGGTTATCCAAAGCTGGAAGTGACTGAAGCTCCGGGAGAGATTATTGTTTTCCATGGTCAGAAGCAGAATCCGACAGATGTCGCTTTTGTGGAAAAAATCTTTGACGTCTGGAAAAGGGTTGATGCTAATACCCCCGCTCCTGGAGTATCAACACAAGTTAAAAAAGACAAGATCAAAAGCTACCAATACGTCATTCGAAGCAGGCAGATGGAACTGCTCGAGGGGTTAGCTGCGCGGCACGATGTTGGTGTTTTCGAAGATCATGATGCGGCGCTTATGCTGGCATACTATGAAATTCTCCAGCAGGCATTGACCGCTGCTACTCCTGATCATGCAGATGAATTTTATTTCTCAGTAGAACACGTCAAATTCGCCTCGTCTTTCATTACGCCACCCTCGATACATAATCAACTTGCAAAACACTTCAGCTTCAAACCCGCACTTAGAGATTTTCTGACTAACCCGCATTTTGTTCGGAATTTTCTCAATATTTTACCCTTTGCCGCCGAATTACAGACCGATAATTTTTACAACGCGAAACCGTTTGCAGACAAAATCATGGCCGACATGGCCAGAGAGATGATTGAGAATCAAATCAAGCTGGAAGAGCAGCGGGCAGCAGAAGGCGAACTCATCAAGCTTAGAAACCAGTTAAGGATCACAACGGAGAAAGTTACTGCCAGTGAAATGCTAACAAAGGAAACACTCCTGCTCTATCGGCAATCTGAGGATGCGCGAGCACGGCTTTCTGTCTATGTGGAAGAGCTGGTGAAAGAAGTTAACATACTGGATGTTCAACAAAAAAGCCTGCGCAACGAAATACTTTCAATGAGAGCTCCAGACGACGAATTTCATAAAGATCAGCTTCAGAAAAACCAGGCACTGGAAGAACGCATCGCACAGTTTGAAGAACGCATCGCACATTTAGAAGAACGCATCGCACAATTTGAAGTAATGCGACACAACAGATTCCATCGTCTTGCAGATTTGAAACCGAAAGTGGATGACATTACAACACCAGACCTCCAGGAAGCCATGCCTAAAGTCCTCAAGACGCTGAGTGCCGTAGAAAAAGCTCTGGAGATTCATTACCTTGATGAAAACGACGATCTGTATCTCCGTCGTCAGGGCATTGCTGAAGACATGCAGGAATACATCAGAGACGCCAGACAGCGGGCAGAGGAAGAGGCCCGGTACATACTGGAAGTCGTAGCAGAAATGCTCAACATCAACGTCAGTGAAGAGGATGACAAAACATCAAAACTCACCAGGATTTTCAGCGTACTTAACAGCTATGATCTCTCAGATAAAATACTGGGTGAAACGCTGGATGAGATTGATAGCATCCTCTGGAGATATGAAAGCAAAATTCTGCACGCGAAGGATTTCCAGCTGCTCACCCTTCTTGCGCACCTTCACTATAAACTCCAGGACCCTGGCCCGAACACGCAAGCCAGAGACCAACAGACTGATCTGCTGGAAGCCATAGAAAAAATACTCAACATAAAATTCAATAAAGAGGACGACAATGCAGTAAAACTTGCCCGGGTTCATACAATACTTGACGGCGATGATGTCTCAGGACACTTGCTGGATCAGATAGATCAAACCCTCCGGAAAGAAGACGGCGCAGCTCTGAACGAGAGGGATCTCAAACTCAACAAGCTTCGTGCGATTCTTCACTATAAAGTCAAAGATTCGTGCCTGGACATGCAAGTCAAAAAACAACAGGCAAGTCTGCTTGGAGCTTTAGAGAGAGAGCTGAACATCTACCCTCATAGAAACGCTGCTGCTGAAGGAAGAGGCAAGGCTACCACTGTCAAACTGGCCAAAGTTCTGAATGTGGCATTTGAGCAGGATGACGACCTGGCTGAACAAAAGGGTGCCCTGAGCACTAAAATTCAGGAATTATTCGAAAAATCAGACGCACTCTATGATGACGAAGCTGCCCGAAGAGTCTGGAACAATGAAATGGCTCATCAACTCAACATTGAGGACTACAAAGAGGATGCCACTATTGAAGACCAGAACAGTCTGGTTGAAAAAAAACTCCAACAGTTGAATAAAGAAGTTTTCAATGCGGGTCAGCCTGACGTTAATGAGCGCCTTACTGCCATTGAGAAAGAGCTTGACAGGCAAATAGCCCGACTGGGCCCCAAGCCCCGATACGTTCTTGATCGTGAGGTGGCCACTGCCAGACGAGCATTGGAAGAAGCTGAAAGTAATCTGAGAGATGTTCATCGCGAACTGAAGACGCTGCGTGGCAAGCACATTGTATTTGCCGGGAAACTTTCTGACCTGGACTATATCCCCGATAAAGACGATGTAGCTCTCAATCAGCTAATGAAAAAACTTCAGACCGACCTGGGTCTGACTGCAGGTGACGAACAAACATCTGAAGAGCGAGTAGAAGACATCAGACATTTCCTGCAGGAATACAGTGCAGAAAAACGAGATGAGATCACTGAGAAACTGAGAGCCAAACATGATCTGAATCTCCTGATCAAAGAAGGTGACCTCAGTACACTGCAAAATACTGATTACATTTTCTCCGTTACAGCCCATAAAAATAATCATGATCCGGACGAAACCGGTATCCTCGAGGAAGCATTGAATGAACTGCCTTTAGCCAAAAAAAACTACGCTCAGGTCACGAAATTCCTGCGCGATCGTGACAGAAAATGTATGGACTTGACCAGTAGATGGTTTGAAAAGAGGGATGCACAGGAGAATCTGGATCGTAAAAAACAGGAGAATATCGATTTTGGAGATTCCGATGAGAAGGCTAAATCCGTACATAAGAACGAAATGGCTAAGCTGGATTGGATCCTGAAGCAGAAAAATGAAGCTATATCAAAAGCAGAAGACGATCTTGCAGATTATGATGAAGCGTTTCTTGATGCCACTGAAGAAGCCGTGGATCTTAAACCAGATACTTCTGACACCTTTGGACAACGGATGGATGCCCTGAGAAACAAACAGTTAGAACTGGGCGGAAAAGATGGTAATGGTGGCAAGATCCGGCAACTGATGAAACAGGCCCGTCTGGAAGAGGAGATTGAAATCAGGAAAGCAGACATCAGGAGAAGGAAGGAAGTCCTGAATGCCGCAGAGACAGCTGTCGAAAGTGATCGTGGCCCCTTCCAGTACACACTGAAACAGGCAAAAATTCGAGCCGCTATGGACGCCTTCATGCAGCAGCACTCACTCAAACAACAAGCTCTGGAAGCTGCAATAGGTCTGGCAGAATTAGCAGCAGAAAGCGGTAAGACAACACCGTTCCTTAAGACACCATTCCTTACAACTTGCGATTTTGACGATGAATTTGCACCGATTCGCTTGCAGGCAATGGTCGGAGACAAGCTGACGTTTAAACAGGCCAGTCGGATTGTGGAAGTTTTCAAGAGCCTGAAGGCAACGTTCCCGGAATACCCCTCCGAGCCTGAAGAGGAGCAACCTCGTAATGCCCTGGAAGAAGTCCGGATTCTAACGTACAGGGCCAGGAATGAGTTGAAAACCGGGGCTCAACAATACGACAACGAAATTTATGGCATGGGCAAAAGAGCCATCCACTTCGTCGAGCATGAACCAGAGAACCTGAAAAGTTTCTCTGAATACTTCGCTACCCATTCTGCCAGTGGTGACAGAATCATAGCTCTTGTGCGTGACGGTCTGATCAGCAAGATTGAACTTGAAAGCTACATGAAGGCCGTCAGAGGTGTCGACGGTTATCAGACAGTGGACGAATTTGAACACTTCCTTGGCTACAAGCACGGCGTCAATCTGCCTGACTTCAGGAAAGTTGTCCAGATGCTGTCCGACAAGGGTGCTGAGGAATTCATGCAAAGTGCCTTTGCCCCTACCATAACCGCCACTGGGCCGACAGGTATGAAAGAGTCTGTTGCCGGCATGAAAGAGTACGCCGCTGCGGTCATCGCCAACTACGTGCTTGACGATATTGCCTTTGAAAACGGCCACAGGACGGCAGCATTCCTGGCCAATGTTCAGGACACCCTGACACCTTACGCCAGTGCTGTTGGCGTGTCCGAATCAGACCTGATCCATGCTATCCATGACACATTGATGCAGGCTCATGCCGCAGCGGTTAAGCACCAGTTCAATGATTACTGGGTCAAACCTTCAGCTTCTCTGGTACAGGCGGTCACCTGGTACTACTCCAACTACAGACCTCTACTGGTGACCCATTCCGTCCTGGAGGCAGCCAGACTGTCTCTCTCAAACATGGCGTTCCTCTATCTTCTGGATCTGACCAACCGGGGCGATTACACACACAGGATGCTCTCACCTTTCCGGCGCTGGCTGGAACGCTTTGGTATTGACCTTGACCGAACCGGCCAATATGCCTGCCACAGTGGCATTGAAAAAATCTCTGAAGCAGGCGGGCTGGCCATGCCATTGGGCAAGGCCGCTTCTTCGGTCATTCTATTGAAAACCGGCTCTCTGCTGTTTGCCAGACAGTACAACGCCAACCCCCGGATGTATCGCAGCATTT
>NZ_JAHHPR010000189.1:0-1250 GCF_024606255.1 Endozoicomonas sp. SESOKO3 | reverse complement strand
CGCCATCGGTCTGGCAGGATTGGCAGCAGAAAGCGGTAATGCAATACCAACCCTTGCGTCTTTCAATTTTATCGACGAATTTGCACCGATTCGCTTGCAGACAATGGTTGGAGACCATCTGACGCTTGTTCAGGCCAGTCAGGCTGTAGAAATCTTCAAGGACATGATGAGGTGCTCCCCACCCTACCCTTTGTCTATCGTAGATCACCCTGTCTTGCCAAAAGTCCAGGAGCTGGTTTACAGGGCCAGGAATGAAATGAAAACCGGGGCTCAACGATACGACGACGAAATTAATGGCATGAGCAAAAGAGCCTTTCACCCTCTCGTGCCTGAAAGATTCTTCTCGGAACACTTCGCTACTCATTCTCACACTGGTATCAGGATAATAGCTCTGTTGAGTGAAGGTCTGATCAGCAAGGTTGAACTTCATAATTACATTAAAGCGGTCAGAGGTGTCGATGGTTATCAGACAGTGGATGAATTCGAGCACTTCCTTGGCTACCGCTACGGCGTCAATGTGCCTCAATTCAAAAAGGTTGTTCAAATGATGTCTGACGAGGGTGCAAAGGAATTCATGCGCAATGCCTTCGATCCTGTGACCGTGACCACCACTGGCCCTTCAGGTATGAAAGAGTCTGTTACCGGCATGAAAGAGTACGCAGCTGCGGTCATCGCCAACTACGTCCTTAACGATATTGCCTTCAATAACGGCCGCAGGACGGCAGCCTTCCTGGCCAATATTCAGGATACTCTGGCACCTTATGCCAATACCCTTGGCGTGTCTGAATCAGAGCTGATCAAGGCTATCCATGACACCTTGATGCAGACTCATGCTGCAGCGGTTGAGCATCGGCTCAATGATTACTGGCTAAAACCTTCAGCCTCTCTGGTACAGGCGGCCGCCTGGTACTTCTTCACCTATAAGCCTCTGCTGGCGATCCATACCGCCGAGCAGGCTGAAAGGCTGTCTCTCTCAAACATGGCGTTCCTCTATCTTCTGGATCTGACCAGCCGGGGTGATTACCTGCACAGAGCTCTCACACCTTTCGAGCACTGGCTGGAACACTATGATGTTGATCTTGACCGAACTCGCCAATATACCTACCACGACGGCATTGAAAAGATCTCTGAAGTGGGCGGGCTGGCCATGCCATTGGGTAAGGCCGCTTCCTCAGTCATTCTGCTGAGAACCGGGTCTCTGCTGTTTGCCAGACAGTACAACGCCAACCCCCGGATGTATCGCAGCATTT
>NZ_JAHHPR010000188.1:0-3914 GCF_024606255.1 Endozoicomonas sp. SESOKO3 | reverse complement strand
TGCTGAGTTTATGCAGGGCGCTCAACGAGGGAAACAGGTCGAATACAGCCTGGGCACGGCTGGCTTCCAGAAAGCGCAGCTGATCATCCTTTGTTAAAGGTTGCAGAATTTTCAAGTAAAGCCTTTGCATGTATTTGAGTTTCAGCACCCCCGACAATGCTTGCAACCGGGCTGAGTAATGTTGCCACAGGCTCTTATCCGGTAATGACTTCAGCCGTTTGACGAAATAGACAAAACGCGATCTGTGTTCACTGGCAGAAAACAGAACCATTGCCTTGTCTAATACATGCAAAGGCAAGGACTTACTCGAATGATGCAGCAAAAAATTCCGGTCCTGTCGATCAGCCCGGAGGTAGCGCTCAACACCTTTGCCGCCATAAGAAGAAAGAAGTCTTATCAATGGTTTTAGCATCAGAACGGTTTTGGTGTTTTCATGGATTTTAAGAAATTGTTTTAACACTGCCCAGCTGAGTGACAAGTCCGGTTTGGAGGTGGAAAGGTAAAGAGCCACTGTTTTTATCTGACGATTGAATTTGTCATCCTCTGAATCGCTATTGTATTCGTCGTCCTCTTCACTATCTGAATCGCCATTTCCTTCAGTAAATTTTGTAAACAGCCACTGTTTCAGTTGTGTTTCCTGATGTTGCAGCATCTTAATAGCAGGTAGGCTTTCTGATTTCCAGAGCTTGGTCATAATTTGCAGGAGCAGATGATTGGTTGTCCCCCGGCAACGTGTCCAGTCCAGCACTTTTTTTACCTGATCATGTTTGGGCACGCCCTGGCAATGATTCATGGACGAGAATGCGCGGAACCTTTCTATACTGAAATCGCCATCTTTGTCTTTCCATTCTGGCCAGCCTAGCACCTCTTTTACTTCCTTATATTTGAGCATGCCCTGACCATTATTCATGCAAGAAAAGGCGCGGAAGCACTCCATACTGAACTCACCATTTTTGTCTCTCCATTCAGACCAGCTCAGTACCTCTTTCATTTCCTCATGTTTGGGCACGCCGTTGGTGTTGTACATTGACGAGAAAGAGTGGAATAGCTGCATATTGAACTTGCCATCCTTGTCTTTCCATTCCGGCCAGCCCAGTACCGCTTTCACTTTCTCATGTTTGAGCATACCTTTGGTATGATTCATGGATGAGAAAGCGCGAAACCGCTTCATACTGAACTCACCATCCTTGTCTTTCCATTCCGGCCAACCCAGCACCTCTTTCACTTCCTCATGTCTGAGCATGCCTCTGCCATGATTCATGGACGTGAAGCAGCGGAACAGCTCAATACTGAACTCATTATTCTTGTCTTTCCATTCCGACCAGCCCAGCATCTCTCTCACTTCCTCATGTCCGGGCATACCTCTTTTGGCGTACATAGACGATAAAGAGCGGAACAGCTCCGTACTGAATTTACCACCCTTGTCTTTCCATTCCGGCCAGCCCAGCACTTCTTTCATTTCCTCAGGCTTGGGTACGCCTTTCCCATTATTCATGGACGAAAAGGAAGTCAATACATCTAAACTCGCTAAATATTTGAGTTCGCTTTGGCTACGTTCGGCAAAATCACGGGTATGTTTTTTTATATTCTTTAACATGCCGGTCAACATGCCGGTATTTTTGATGGTTTCAGGAAGGTGCCGAAAAAAAACGATTGCATTATCGAAGAAGCCATTAAAAGACTTTCTCTCTACGAAACCAAGTAAGTTATAAAAAGTGTACTTGGCTGTGATGTTTTTTTTCTTGAAAACCTGCATCAGGGTTTGCACTTTTTCCAGCTCTTCCTCAGTTAATTCGTAAAGGATTTTTTCTTTTACTTTTTCCAATGGGTCATCTGAGATTCGAGTGTCTGCTCGTTTCTTTTTTTTAGCCGGTGTTGGTGCAACTGCTTTCGAATTATTTCTCTTTCTACACGAGCCCTTGTTTTTTTTCTGAGCAGGTTCTGATGAGTCATGCAGCTGAGTTTCTTCTGAGCTACGTCTTGCTCTTTTTTTACCATTAGTGCCTGAAAGGCAGGTGTTGCATAAAAACGCTGAAGCTGATTCCTCATTTGCTATGCGACTTATTTCCTGTGTATTCAGTGTCTTTTCACAATTGGAACAAGTTACAACCAAATTTTCGTTATCCTGCTCAGCAGAGGGTTTTAGTGGGTCATCACCTCCACGACCACTGCCGCCTGATGAACCGGTTCCCTGGTTACAGGCAGGGACTTCGCTCATCTGCCTGTTCTGAGACGTTGTCGTGGTTGTTGATGCTTTGGTCGTTCCGGAGGGTTGATCCTTTTCCCCGTTACACGTTTGACGGCCATAGTATTTGCCAGAAGCGATCACACGGTAAAGGCTGATTTCCCGACTATTCTCTGCTAGCCATGTCTTAACCAGCCCCGGATGAATCGTGGCGGGGTCTGACCTTTCCAGATCAAGAAGGTCCGCTTCAATCACCATGATCCGGTCTGACAAAATCCGGGCCAGCGTGGTTTGGCCTGTCTTAATCGCCCATAGTCGTTTCATTCGTAATATTCGAAGCAGTCGCCTTTTTTGTTGCAGGCATTTTTGAACAGGGTCAGGAACGAGGGTGAGGTCAGGGAGAGGCACCTTGTCAGGATTCCAGTGATTTCCGTCAGGTGGCCTGTCGCCATCATCTCCACCGGCAGCCCCCGTGGCGGTCAGAGCAGTGGAAGAATGCTCCAGGGCTTTCGGAGACGTGACCATCAGGTCAATGCGGCGTGTTTGCGTCATTGGCCAAACGGGTTGGAGAGGTAATTGAAGAAACGCAGGGGGACTGTTATTCGGCAGCAGCTGAAGCAAAATGAGCGCTAATTGCGTCAGCCCAACCGGAAGAGGCTTGGGCTGTTCATGTCCGGCTAACTTATTAGTATACAAGAAATGTGCTGGCAGCAGGTTTGAGCTGTCTAATCCCACTGCAGGCAGTGACTCACCAGACATTATTGTCACTAACAGCAGCAGTGATCGGACCATCGGGCAGATAGTTTTGTTTTTCTGTGGGCGTCCCATAGACTCAGGCGCATTGATTGACGTTTGCCGTATGCACGAGAATGTATAGCATCCCACTGGTTTTCGCGCCATAAACGGAGTTGGCAATTAGAAAATACTCCCACACCCATCAAGTAACTCTAATTCCTGGCAACTCTGATAAACATCAGGATTAACCCCTGATAATAAAGGGTCTCCTCTTCTTAACCGCTTTATTTTTCTGCATGCCAGTTGCCTCCATCTTTTCAGTATGTGGTCGGCGATATCAATTTTGGCTTTTTTAAGGACGGTCACTACATGCATAAGCTCCATTTCATTCTCATACTCGTTCAGTAATGTCAGTATTTCAGTGCTAAAAACTTCTGTCTGATTTAGCTTTAACCATAGGCGGCCAAACGCCTGTTTTTCTCTTTGGTCGTCGGGTGGGTTAACGCTTTGTAGTTCCGGTTCACTGATCGGCTCACAGGCTTCAGCTGTTCTGGATGGAACGTTATTCAAGTATTGAAACAGTGATTCTTTAATCTCATCGGGGCATTTTGTATCTGATGCTTCGATGCTTATTTTCAGTTTGCCAAGCAAGGAGACAGGCAGTCTCTCTTTATGATGGTCAAGGGATTTCCAGGCGACAGCTTTGATGGCCATTCCTCTGCTGATCAGGGTAGCCAGCACATGCATAGGTATTGGGTTGAAGGGCGCGACTCCAACATCACCTTTTGCCCCGGGCTCTCTGTTTACGACTAACCCGGTTTCGAGTCCCTGGATACATACCGGGTAATCGGGTTCTGAACGCTTTTGCCAATGATCTGCTGACAAATAATAGTGTTCAGGCACCCCAGTGATTTTCAAAAAAATCCTGAACTGCTCCTCTGACCAGTTGCTAATTTCCATTTTTTCATTCTGTATTTTCAGCTGCGGCATTGGA
>NZ_JAHHPR010000187.1:0-5511 GCF_024606255.1 Endozoicomonas sp. SESOKO3 | reverse complement strand
AAGTTGGAAATAACAGAAGCTCCGGGGGAGGATATTGTTTTTCATGGTCAGATGCCAAATCCGGATGACGTCGCTTTTGTAGAAACCCTCTACAAACTCTGGGCAGAAGCTGGGGTTAATAATCGCGCCCCTGCAGGCATAACAGAGCTTCTCAAACATAAGATCAAAAGCTACGAGTTCGTCATCCGAAGCAGGCAGATGGCACTGCTGGAGGAGATTGTTGCACGACACGATATCGGCGTTAACAAAGATCAACCGACGATGCTTTCTAACGAAGATAAACTGGCGGTGCGTTCCCTTGCAAATTACGAATCCCTCCAGCAGGCATTGGCGCTGGCTACTCCAAATAAACCATATAAACGTCAATATGAGTTCACACTGGAACACATCAGAGCCGCTTCATCAGTCATCACGCAAACCCGGATGTATAAGCAACTCGAAGAACACTTTGGCTTCAAACCCGTACTTAAAAAACTTCTGATGAACCCACACTTTTTACAGCATATTCGGAAAGTGATACCCGTTGTCGGCGATATCAAACAAGCGCAGATCGATCCCGAAAAAGACGAAGAGTTTACTGCCAGAGTGATGACCGACATGACCAGACAGCTGCTTGAGTTATCCAGGAACCTGGAGAAGCTGCGGGCAAAACATGCCAGACCGGGCACACTTAACGAAAAATTAATTCGCGAAGCGGCAACAGAACTTGGTATTGATAACTGGGATGATATCCAGTCATCAGAAGAACAAGCCAAAATTTTCAGAAAGAAAATTCATGAAATCACGCAGGCGTTGGCTACAACCTTTGCTGCAACAGAACAGCCTGATTATGGAATTATAATGACAAAACTGGCAGCTCTTGAAAATCAGTTCGGTATGACTCCGGACAATGAAAACGATCTTGTTGCCCGCTTTCAGTCTGTTCAACAGCATATACAACATAAGACAGAACTGGCCGACGAGGAGGCTCCGGAGAGACTGGCCAACCTGGAAAGTAAGCTCGGCCTGATTCCTGACGACGAAGATGCCCCGCAAGTCCGTCACCAGGCCATTCTGCAGCACCTTGAACAGCAGAAAGCTCTGATCCAACAACACCTCCTTCAGAAAACCATCACAGAAGCTGGAAATGCAGCTGCAATCAAAGCTCGCTATGCAACCATTGCCGCAGATTTAAACATTAAAAATTTTGATACCAATGCAAATGTTGACGCTCAGCAAGAACAGCTGCTTCAGAAAATCAAGGCAATGGATATTCAAAAAGACATCCTGCTCCATACAATGAAGCAAATGTATGGTCAAGATCATTCTTACCCCGAGGCCAGGCAAAATGCTCTGGCAGAGATTCTTGGTATTAGACTCAGTGAAGACAGCACAGAAGAGAACCAGAACGTCCTGGAAAAATCAGTATTCAATATGTTCATCTATCTTGCAGGCTTCGAAAAAAAACTGGAAGACATCAGAACATCAAGCCTCCGTCCTAAAATACTTCGGAAGCTGACCGCTGTAGAAAAAACCCTGAACATGGTTGACCTCGATAGCGAGGGCGATGTGTATTATCGTCGTAACGCGATTTCTGAGAAAATTCAGACATACCTCTCAGAGGCCAGACAGCGGGCAGAGGAAGAGGCGCTGGATGTACTGAAAACCGCAGAAGAAATACTCGAGATCCAGGTCAGTGAAAGTGATAACAAACTGGAACGACTTGACAGGGTTCGTATAAAACTTGAAGACGATGATGTCATCGAAAAAATAACGGAGCATCAGTATCATGCCCTCTGGAGAGAAGATACCAAACCTGCTGATTACAAAAAAAGGAAAGGTAAACTTGAGAAGCTCCTGCTTTATTCTCATCTTACCCTTTATGTCGAACATGCAGATCAGCTAGCCAAAGGACGACAGAATCTGATGCTTCAGGCTTTAGAGGACGATCTGGGCATCGACAGGAGTGAAAATGCTGCTGCCAGGGAAAGGAACAAGGCTTTAATTGCTAAAGTGGCCGATAATCTGGAAGTAGAATTAGAAAAAGACGCCAGCGTGCAAAATCAGGTGGATGCCCTACTGGCCAGAATTTCGGAATTAAGGTTCAAAGTATTCCACCGCTATGAAGATGAAGGTTTATCAAGAGATACAAACAATGAAATTGCTCATCAACTCAACATTAAAGACTATAAAAATAATGCCTGTGTGGATGATCAGATCACTCTCATTGAAGAAACACTCGTAAAACTGACTCGAGAAATTCACAAAGTGGGTCAGCCTACCATTAATGAGCGTACCGCAGTCATTGAGAATGAGCTTGACAGGCAAATAGCTCAGCTGAAACTAAATCCCCGATACGTACTTGAACGTGAGGTAGCCAGAGCCAGGCTAGCAGTAAAAGAAGCTAAAAATGTCCTGGAGAAGACTAAACGCGATATGGATGCGTATCTCCAAGAGACCTCGGATGAAGACGACGTGGAGCTCAATCGGGCAATGAAACAATTTCAGAGCGAGCTGGGTCTGTCTGCAGGTGACGAGCAGTCCAATGAAGAGCGAGCAGAGGACATCATAAAACACCTGCTGGGATACAGTGTCGAAATACGGGATGAAATCATTAAGGAACAGGAAGCCAAAACAAATCTGCACATCTGGATAAATGGCGACCCCGCTTCGCTGGAAGAAGCTGATTACATTCTTGCTGTTAATGACCATTCAGATACCCAAGGTCGGGCAACCGATGAAGATGGAGTATGGGGTGAACTGCCTCTTACCAGAAAAAAGTACACTCAGGTCACGGAATTCCAGCGTGAGCACGACAGGGATAGCAGTCCCTTCCTGTACTCACCAAGAGAGGCAAAACTTCTGACCGATATCAAAGACTTCATGCAGCAGCACCCTCTCAAAAAACAAGCTATGGAAGCCGCAATTGGCCTGCGCGTAGCAACAATGGAGAGCGATAAGGGAATGACATTTCTTCCGGCTTTCAATTTTAACGATGAATTTGCATCCATTCGCGTACAGGCAAATGCCGACGACAAAGTGACATTTAAACAGGCCAGTCGGATTGTGGAAGTTTTTAAGAGCCTGAAGACCGCCTTTCCTAAATCCCCTGTCCAGCCCCCGTATGGTCAGCCCGAGGATGCACTGGATGAAGTTGATATTCTTGCGCTCAAGGCCATGGATGAGATGAAAATAGGATCCCAAGAATTCAAGGACGAAATTCGCGCCATGGGCAAAACAGACATTCACTTCGTCGAGCCTGAAACGGAGGATCTGGAAAGCTTCCCGGAATACTTCGCTAGCCATTCTGCCAGTGGTAACAAGATCATAGCTCTGCTGCGCGAAGGCGCGATCAGCAAGGTTGAACTTGAGAACTACTTAAAGGCTATCAGAGGTGTCGATGGATATCAGACAGTGGATGAATTTGAGCACTTCCTTGGTTATAAACACGCCGTCAACGTGCCTCGCTTTAAAGTCGTTGTCCGGGCACTGTCCGATGAGGGAGCTGAGCAATTCATGCGGATTGCCTTTGCTCCTGTGACCGTGACCGCAACTTGTCCGGCGGGTATGAAAGAGTCCGTTGCCGACATGAAAGAGTACGCAGCGGCTATCATCGCGAACTATGTGCTTGATGATATTGCCTTTGAAAATGGTCGCAGGTCGGCAGCATTTCTGGCCAATGTTCAGGATACCCTGGCACCCTACGCCAATGCCGTTGGCTTGTCTGAATCAGAGCTGATCCAGGCTATCCATGACACATTAAAGCAGGCTCATGCCGCAGCGGTTGAACAGCAGCTCAATGACTACTGGGCCAAACCTTCAGCCTTCCTGTTACAGGCGGTCACCTGGTACTACTCCAGCTATAAACCTCTGCTGGTGACCCATACCACCTTGAAGGCTGGCTTACTGTCGCTGTCAAACATGTGGTTACTCTATCTTCTGGACCTGACCAACAGGGGTGATTACACGCACAGGATGCGCATACCTTTCCAGCACTGGTTGGAACACTACAGCTTTGATCTTGACCGAACCCAACACTATAAATTCCACAGTGAAATTGAACAACTTGCAGAGCTGGGCGGGCTGGCGATGCCATTCGGCAAGGCTGCTTCCTCAGTCGTTCTACTGAAAACCGGTTCCATGCTGTTTGCAAGACAGCACAACGCCAACCCCCGGATGTATCGCAGCATTTCCCGCCTGGTGCCCGAAATAGTGGCATCCATGAGTTCCGGGCAAGGCGTTCAGGTACCGCTGCTGCACCGGGTGACACCACAAAAAATAAAGACTCTGGCCTCGGCCACAGCCGGACTGGTGCTGGGTCCGGTAGCCACGGTCGGAGCATACGCCCACGGTCTGATATCAGGGTTTACCTACGCCCAAACCTTCGGATTCGCTCTGGCTTCGAGTCTCACTTACGATTTCTTTATGAACGACAACAAGATGCTTACTCAATGGCTGGGTGGCCCTCTGGGCCGGAGTCTTGACAAGATAAATCGCTGGACAGGCGTGGGTGAAACGGAATCTGACTATGTGAAACGTACCGCTATTGCCTCGCCTCAGCGCTTTAATGAAACCGATGAAGCCTATGCAAACCATGTTAAAGCAAGCAACATAATGCCTGGCTGGACTCGACATGAAAATTATCTGCAGTTCCGTGAACGCCGTGATCGCACAATGAAAATGTTTGAGAATAGCTGGGAGAAATACTTCAGGGACAATGTGCCTAAATGGTCGTTTTCTCATGCAGAAAGTATTCCTGACTCCTACACTCTGGGTGCTTTATTCGAGTCAAGGGCTGCAGCGGCTGACGAAAACCCTGCTGCGGTGAAAGCAGCAAGGACTGACCTTGAGGTTGAGAAGCTTCACCTTGATAAAGATAAGAATACCCGCCACGAACTTTGATACCAGACCTCGTTATTAAGGAATAAATACCCGGTTTCTTTCAGATCAGGCCATCGACTGAGCACTGTAAGAAGTTATGAATGCATTCCTTCCCTGAAAAAAATGCTCCATTTTACTGGCATTGGACTTTAATACTGTGAACTGAATTCGTTCAACAGCTTACCGGAACAGCCATGAGCCAAGTTGCTTCCTCGCCAGGAAGGGCAATCACTTTTCACAGTAATAAAAGTATTCAGCTCTGAGGTAGTAGAATGACAAATACCTGCCCCAATGCATTAAGCCTTGCAGTGGCCATTGCAATCAGCTCTTCCATCATGAGTACAGAAGCACTGGCCGTTCGCAAACTGGAGACAAAATCTGCCTATATTCCGGGCAGTAGAGGTGCTGAGTATACTCGTAGTGAAGTCATGGTTCAGCCAACTTTAGGTGATGACCAGCAGCCAGTACCCAAATCTGTTACCACCACCTACCCTTATGAGCCTTCACCTTCAGAAAGTTCCGATTATAATATCCCTACCACTATAAGCCATACAGACATTCTTTATGGTATTGATGGTGGCGTTTCCAGTGTTGACCAGTTTGAAACAGACGAGAATGACGTTGCTCAGAAATATACCAAAGTTCTCAAGG
>NZ_JAHHPR010000186.1:0-1189 GCF_024606255.1 Endozoicomonas sp. SESOKO3 | reverse complement strand
GTTCCGGACAAGGCGTTCAGGTACCGCTGCTGCACCGGGTGACACCACAAAAAGTGAAAACCCTGGCCTCGGCCACAGCCGGTCTGGTGTTGGGTCCGGTAGCCACTGTCGGAGCATACGCCCACGGTCTTATATCCGGGTTCACCTATGCTCAAACCTTCGGATTCGCTCTGGCATCCAGTCTCACTTTCGACTTTTTCATGAATGACAACAAAATGCTCACCCAATGGCTGGGCGGACCTATGGGCCGAAGTCTTGACAAGATCAACCGCTGGAGAGGCGTAGGTGAAACGCAAGATGATTATGTAAAACGCACCGCTATTGCCTCGCCTCAGCGCTTCAATGAAACCGATGAAGCCTATACAAACCGTGTTAAAGCAAGCGACGCGACGCATGGCTGGACTCGACATGAAAATTATCTGCAGTTTCGTGAACGCCGTGATCGCACAATGAAGATGTTTGAGAATAGCTGGGAGCAATACTTCAGGGACAATGTGCCCAGATGGTCGTTTTCTCATGCAGAAAGTATTCCTTACTCCTACACTCTGGGTGCTTTATTTGAATCAAGGGCTATAGCGGCTGAGGAAAACCCCGCAGCGGTGAAAGCAGCACCGGCTGGTCTCAAGGTTGAGAAGCTTCACCTTGATAAAGATAAGAAGACGCAGGACGAACTTTGAATTCTGTGAACTAAATTCGTACAAAAGCTTACCGGAACAGCCACGAGCGATTGACAGCCATAAACCATCGTAAGTTGCTTCCTCGCCAGGTATGACAATCACTTTTCACAGTAATAAAAGTATTCAGCTCTAAGGTTTTAAAATGTCAAACACCTGCCCCAATGCACTAAGTCTTGCAGTGGCGATTGCAATCAGCTCTTCCATCATGAGTACAGAGGCACAGGCCGTTCGCAAACTGAAGATATCTGCCTATATTCCGGGCAATGGAGGTTTTGAGTATACTCGTAGTGAGGTCATAGTTCAGCCAACTTTAGCTGATGACCAGCAGACAATACCCAAATCTATTACCACCACCTACCCTTATGAGCTTTCAGAAAGTACCGACTCTATCCCTCCCGGAGGTATGAGCTTTACAGAAATTCTTTATGGTATTGATGAAGGCGTTTCCAGTGTTGATCAGTTTGAAACAGACGAGAATGACGTTGCTCAGAAATATACCAAAGTTCTCAAGG
>NZ_JAHHPR010000185.1:0-2971 GCF_024606255.1 Endozoicomonas sp. SESOKO3 | reverse complement strand
AATTAATATTGTTATGAGTACCGATCATGAAAATTATAAAATTAATAATATTATATATTCTCTCTTTAAGTCTGCATGCTGGAGAGCTTTACAGATTTGATTACTACGATGTTCATGTAGAAGTACTTCATCAAATAGGTAAAAGTGAAGTCGAATCAGATGATGTAGGTTATGAACTATTCGGTTTGAGCTATGGATTTACAAACGACAAAAAAGATCTAATCACAGCTTTTCTATTCAAAAGTAAATTGAATCATGCCAATAGTTATGAATATACATGTGTGAAAATTAATTCATCAGGCAATATTATTGAACTTAGAAAAAATATAAAGCCAATATTTAATAATAAAAATAAGCCAAGTGAAAGTTGCCTCATTTATGAAAATAGCACGACTATAAACCCTAATAAAAACCTATATCATGTTAGTTATTGGGCGGTGATAGAAAAAATAGATGAACTTTTGTATCAAGAAAGATCGGAATCAACACTATCTCCGAACACGAGAACCAATTTATATCCATTTGCTCTAAGAGTAGACGGCAAGCCAGTACTTTTTATATCAGCGTATTATCAATATGAATCAAAAGGGAGCAAGGTTTTTGCCTGTCAAATAATAGACGAGAATGGGAAGTTAATATCATTTTTAGAACACATACCTGCAATAAAAGAAAAAGGCTTTTTTCCTGGTACGGATAATTATAAACCGAGTAAACGTTGCCGAGTCAGTTAAGCACAGTGCCAACGGTACTGATAACAAAAATTTCCAGTTCGTTCCGGGCTTCGCCCTCCACCCGGCGCGCTTGGCGGCGCGCGGCTGAAATTGGTGTTATGCGCTTCGTAAAAAAATAATCATGAGTAGCTTATGAGTGCAAAAACTAATTATATATTGTTTATATCTTTATTTTGGGGCGCAAGCTCATTCATGATTGCCCACTATGTTATGGACAAAATTCCCGTTAGTTTTCCCATCAATCGGAATGACTTTGATTCGATTTTTTTTATTGCTCCTATATGTACGTTTTTATTATCTTGTATAATCTGTCACAAGCTGATTTCAATCGATGAAGATAAAGTGGTTTCAAGTAGTTGTAAATCAGGGGCGATTGTAGGCTTTTTAAGTCATATGCCAATATGGTTCATATTTACTATTTATAATTTTTCTCTAAGTGATATTTTTATAGTTCAAAAATTTTGGCTTTTATATATTGGGAGTACAATTTTAATAGGATGGATCACAGTTCCATATGGATTGATCTCAGGAGTATTAGTTGCATCAACGTATACAGGTATAAAATACCCAGATCATGATGAATAAAAATCATAATAAAAAGGAAGAAGTTACTAGTACTATCTCAAATCTGAAATTTCTGTCGGTTGCACTTATTATATAAATCCAGCCCTTCGCTGCTTATCGTAATCTTCCATGCCACGCATAACAAGTGGTACCAGGTGACCGCACCTGCGGCGCGTCACCTGAACCAAGCGTTAGCCGACAGCAGTATGAAAGTTTTTTCTATTTTTCCAATAGATGAATCACGAACCAAAATCTACGCCAGCAACCAGTCTGGTCAATTCCAGTTCTGATTAGTTCTCAGTAATGCATGTCTGTAGATTCTGTGTCAGTCGATGAAAAATCTGCGGTGTCTTGTTGGGCATGTCAGCGTGGATTCACGGTGTTTATGAGTATTTGGTCCGGCGCACTAAACCAGTTAAAAGTTGTATCAGCATTGGCGTTGCCTGCAAGTTTTCCAGCGGTAACTTTTATGCACTTCAAGCGGTGCAGCAGGTGCAGGTTTTGCTGAAACTCCTCTGCATCTATCAACATTGTCCCAGACGGCAGGGCTGCCGGGCTAACAAATACAGGCAAAGGGATGGCTCACTGCGTTCGCCACCCTTGCTGCCAGCGTTAGGTGCCAAACATCAACGTCAGATTCCAGAAGTTCAAGCTTAACTTGTGCATACATCAAGCACGCACAGAGTTGTTCAAAGCAACAAAATATAAAATGTGCCAACACATTTACTGGCCTTATTGAAAATGACAAAAATAAGGGTATCGGATCCACTTTCTTGCAAAACGAGTTTCACCCGTGTTGTCACAATCAGCAAAATAAAGTCTGTGCAAGCAAATTCCGCCTGTAAGTTCGTGCCAACAATTTCAAACGACATTTTGTTTATAACTGGCAAGCAAGGCATTGTGCCAAACAAATATTATTTCCCAGCAAAGTCGAAGCAAACTTATCGTGCCAGCAGCTGCACCTAACAAATCGTTCCAGCCGACCGCCTACGGCGGCGGCTGAACTCAAGCGTTAGGTGCCAAGGCTCATACCAAGAGTTCAAATCTTTGAGGTCAGTCTGTGCCGGTAGATTTTTTTGCTCAGTAGATGAGGGCAAAACTCTATATCTGTCGTGATTTTTGGGTTTCGTTTTTGCTGGCGATCAGCATTGTTATTTTTTGACCTATGCTTTGACGCCAGCACAAGCTTCTGAGCTTCTATCGAGTTTTGGGGTTGGCTCAGTGTTTCTGGCGAGCAAGTTCTTTAGCTTTTGACCTTTGCTTTCACGCCAGTTTCAGCTTGGTCACCTTCTCCGCAGGTGGCAGTCAGTTAGTTTAAACAATCTGGTTAGTTTTTTGGTTCCGTGCCGCTGGCGGTCCGGCATTTGAGTCGTTCTCAAGGGTTGGTGTGGGTTCAGTGCTTCTGGCGGTTTGACTCAAATCTCTCACAGGCAAAGTGCCGCGCCAGTTTCAGCATGGTCACCTTCTCGGCTTTTTGCTCAGGGTTTAAGTCCGTCTCCTCTGCCTTTCTCAGCAGGTGCCTGACAGAAAGTTCTGAGCAAGCGGCGAGAAAAGAGACTTCGGGTTGGGTGTCATCAGAAAAATCGGAGTGAAAATAGCACCTAACAAATGGTTCAAGTTCGTTCCGGGGCTTCGCCCCTCCACCCGACGCCGCCGTCGGCGGCGCGGCTGAACCA
>NZ_JAHHPR010000184.1:0-2958 GCF_024606255.1 Endozoicomonas sp. SESOKO3 | reverse complement strand
ATTGCGTTTCTCCGGTTGGATCTTAAAAAAAGTTTGATACGACTTGCTGCTTTGATATAATTGGAACAGAATTAAATAAATATTAAAGTGAGTCTCATGGAGACAGTAGCCTTTGAGGTGGTTTTTCTACAAACTCGTTAACTGGCAGAATAGGAGAGAAATCTCTGCAACCAAAAAGCAAGCAAGCAAGCAAGCAAAACGAAAAAATAAATCATTATATCTGTGGAAGACTGGTAAGATTATTATATTCTTCAAAAGTAAAATCTAAACCCAAGAGTTTAAAAGTCATGCAGATTTTCTCTACAATTTTCATTTCGTTCATATTAATTTTTCCATCCCCCAATGTCTTTGCAATCAAAATAAGCAAAGAAACTATAGATCAAGGACGACAGCTTATAGGCGACATAAACAGTAGAGGAACTCAATTTCTGGAACTGGCTGAAAGAGTCCAGACTATCATAAAAAGTCATGGGCCTCAGTCCATTTTTATCATCATTCCTCACTTAGTATCTATGAATGAATCTATAGAAAAAGTTGTATCATCGTTATCAATCAGCCAAGCTTATTTAACTTCGCTTAGAACAACAGTCGAGAGTGATCCTGAATGGAAATTTAAAAAGGCTCTTAAGGCGATAGCATTACCCACTGGAACACCAGGGCAATCAATAGCAGTAGGTAAATTGGGTGACATTGCTGGCTTCCCGGTAGACACAGGTATTTTAGCCGTTTTTCAAGAACAGGACGATGGCCTAACCGAATTAGCCAAGAAGACAGATAAAGATCATTTTGAATTTATACAGAAAGTTTTATCATACAAAACTTTAAACGAAAGTCTAAAAGAACATATTGATCAACATGGCATCGATGACGTATCAAAGATTTGGTGTCATCTGGAAGAAATAAATAAACTCCTGGATGAATTAATTACTCTCACTAAGTCTTTCCCAATGAACTTTAAATTGTTTTTAGAACAAGCTTTTACTCATTTTAGTAGTCCCTGAATTCAACAAGCTGTTGGACAAACCAGCTAAATCGGGTAGCTGGAGGTTCCTGACCTGCTACCCGCATCACCACGACATGTGGGTCCGCACTTTGCAGTCAGACTGCCTCAGCACAACCCCTCAGGAGATTGTACTTGCTTTATGCTAGTGGTTATTATCAATCGCAGGATCCGATGCTGGTTTACCCGCAGGGGACTTTCACCCCATAAGTTCATGCCCATGCCGGGCGTACTACCTGGCTCTTATCTCCATTGGGTGATTTAGAGAGGTCTCTTGGGAAACATTATGAACATTAAGCCCTGGCTGCCAATCAGTCTGTTCTCTGCTGTTCTGCTGGCCGGGTGCGACCTGTCAGGAAACAAAAGCTCTGAATTTCGTCCGGTTGAAATGACTCCGAGACTGGAAGCTGCGAAAAATAAGGCCCTGGCTCTATGCTCCGGATGCCACGGCCCCAGCGGCATAGGCACGGCTGACATCAATCCTAATCTGGCCTGCCAGAAGAAAGTCTACATGGTGAAGCAGCTGAATGATTATCGGAAGGGTCAGCGTGGCAATCATATCCCCATGATCAATATTGCCAGGATGCTGACCGAGGAAGAGGTAGACGCCATTAGTGAGTGGTATTCGCTGCAAAGATGCCCCAACGACTCCTTGTAGGAGCCTGATAAAAGGCTCCCTCTCTCTTCAGGGAAGAAGTTAGCCATACTGACTTATCGGTCAGTGACCTGTCTTTTCACCCTATGCCATACTTTTCGTCGTGAAAAACCAACCTACTCATGGATTATCAAGGAGGTATGCCATGACTCACGGAATAGAGGCAAAGTGTTCACCGCCACCAGCGCTTCAGGCTCGCGTGATAAATGAAAAGCTCACTGATCAGCTGGCGGAAAAAACCGCTAATGCTCTGATTTCGGCTGGAGGCAAAGCGCTTGAACAAGTGGGGGCAAGAGCCAAAAAAACCTTTATGGGGCTGTCTGTGGACAGTATCAAAGTCCCGACCTTCATAAAGGACAAGATTCAATCCATCGGAACCTCCAAAGCCTGGAAGAGCCTCACGCAGTACTGTGTACGCATTAATGAATCCTGGGGCACCGTTGCCCGCTGGGGCATGGGTGGAGCACTGATCGGGAGCTTGCTCTTTGGATCGACGTTGGGAGCTGCGTTTGGCATGGGTGCGGGCGGTGCGGTCGGACTTTATAACGCCACCAGTACCTGGTTAGACGTTACCAAACAACAGGAGCAGGCCGACCAGGACGCCGCCAAACTGCAAAGATACATGGATCTTTATGGAGATATTAATCCTGATGAGCCTTACCAACTGATACCAGAGCATGTTCACAATTAAAAGGATAATGCGTGGCATTTTGCCAATGCCACGCTTACCCCTTCAAGAGTGACATTTCACACTGAACCCGTGAACTTTTTTTCCCGTTGATTGTCCAAATGATCAACCTGTCAAAGAGTGAGTTATTATGAGTTTCGGATTAACACCAACAAGCGCTGCTAAAAACAGTACGACACCTCAACCGCAGCTGTATTCTGTGGCTGAGCTCAATTCAGAAACGACAACGAATCAATCTGCCTTGAAACAGGAGGTCACAAGGTATGTTTCATCCGCTGAATATTCTCATGCACATGCGCAATCAGGCCCAAATATTAGAGACCGGAGAGCAACTTCTGCCAAGGTGTCTTTTGCTCAAGCGTTTCAGCACCCGACAGAAAACACGGGAAGTGCGAATACTCCGCCAACTGGCTCAATCAATGATTTCAATAGGGTTTGTGAGCAGATCATAAAAGATTGTCCGGATTCAAGGAAAGATGACCTAACGAAGGCCTTTCAGCGTCTGAAATCACTTATGGAAAATGCTCCCCCGAGTTCGGAAGCCCTTTTGCAAATGGCAAATTGTCTCAGAATGATCGGCAAAAGTGAGCAAGAGTGTGAGGCGTGGTTCGAAAA
>NZ_JAHHPR010000183.1:0-1966 GCF_024606255.1 Endozoicomonas sp. SESOKO3 | reverse complement strand
GTGCCGCAAAAAGTGAGTGTTTAATAATTCTATCCTTGTCCTCTGGTTTACAGAGAAGAAGGATAGATCAGGAAAACAAGCGTGTTTTTTATCTCTTCATCAAGAAGGTGTTGCAAAATATCTTTTCTCCTGCTCCTTCCGAGAAGCAAAAGCTACGCATAACCCGTCATTCATCACGGTAATTCATTCATCCTGATGCCGGTGAGATCTTTTTGTCTGGCCATCCTTGCCGACTGAAATTACGTTGTAGGTTGCTTGTCCAGAATAGATATAACAATTTCTGTCTTACAGGTAAGGATGAATAAGGGTTTGAGCATAGAAAGACGTCTCTGCTGGTCAGAATAAAGAGTGTTTTTGTGTCTTCTTCATGAAGGGCGGGTGCCATTTCAAGGCGTGAGGTCATTGTTTCGTTCTACATCAACAAGCTTGCGTTTGCGATGTATTCCTTTATGTCGCGTCAGTTCAAAAGCATTCTTGCAGACAGTCCCGCACGGCCTCTGCAGACCATCCTCTCCGACCACCGTCATATCGCAGGTTTGTGGCTCGCTGTGGTCTTTTCTTTTGTGGATCGACAGGGCTTTGGCATTATCGAAGAGCTTTCCGCATGGCCATGGTCGGCCATCCTCTCCGGTTAGTGTTACATAGCAGGTTTTTGACCCGGTATGGTATGCGCTTTTGTGAACCGAAAGGGCTAAAGCACTCTTACACACCGCCCCGCACGGCCGCTGCTGCCTGTTCTTCCCAATTACAGTTTCCTCACAGGTTTGTTTCCCGCTGTGATCTTTTCTTATGTGATCCCTCAGTTCCTGATAACTCTTGTAGACTTTCCTGCATGGCTGCTGCTGGCCATCCTCCCCGGTCATGATCACGTCACAGGTTCGTTCCCCGCTGTGCATTCTGCTTTTGTGACCCGACAGGTTTTGAGCGTTCTTGCAGACTGCCCCGCATAGTCGCTTTTGGCCATCTTTTCCAACGACGGTTACGTCACAGGTTTGTTGTCCAGTGTGGGAGGTTCTTTTGTGAAACGTCAGAGCATGAGAACTTGTGCATTCCTCCCCGCATCGACGAGGCTGGCCATCCTCCCCAATCACGGTTATGTCACAGGTTCGTTGCCCGCTATGGTGATTGTTTTTGTGAGCTGACAGGGCTTTAGCATTATTGCAGACTGTGCCGCATGGCTGCGGCTGGCCATTTTTCCCGATCACCATCACGACACAGGTTTTTTGTCCGGTATGGCATCTTGTTTTGTGACCCGCCAGCGCTCCAATATGCCGGAAGACCATTCCGCATGGCCGTGGCTGGCCATCCTCGCCGACTACTGTTACATGACAGCTTTTTTGCCCGCTATGGTATATCCTTTTGTGATTCGACAGGGTTTGAACATTATCGTAGGTCTTTCCGCATGGTCGCTGCTGGCCATCTTTCCCAACCACGGTCATGGTACAGGTTTGTTTTTGTTTTACGGTGTGGACGCTTCTTTTGTGATAAGCGAGGGCATTAGCATTCTGGCAGACCATTCCGCATGACCGTGGCTGGCCATCCTCCCCGACAACCGTTCCGTCACAGGTTTTTTGCCCGGTATGGTATCTGGCTTTGTGAGACGTAAGTGATTTTTGATTCTTGTAGACTTTCTGGCATTGCCGCAGTTGGCCATCTTCACCGACTAAGATCACGTTACAGGTTTTTTGCCCGTTGGAGTCAATGGTACCTGCTGCCCCTGCACCCATTGAGTCCGCGGCCCCGTCTGAGGCGACCCCATCTACAGGGCTGCAACGATAGCAGAGTCTGTTGGCCGCGTGGGAGCATGAACGTTCTCCGGATGTTTCTTCAGTGTCGTATGTCGAACTTTCTTCACAATCTGGCACTACGCTATTGGATGAGTCGGAAGATGGTCGAAATCGACAAACACCATTACAGGGATGGATATAACAATTTAAACCCATAGTATGCAGGTGTTGTTCAGGAT
>NZ_JAHHPR010000182.1:0-1565 GCF_024606255.1 Endozoicomonas sp. SESOKO3 | reverse complement strand
ATATTGAACCTTTGACATGATCTGTTCAGTCAGAATTTTGGAGCAAACGCTGGAATCCCCTTCCCAGTTATCGCCATCGGAAGCCTGAGCAACATAAATGTTCCAGTCCACCGGATTGTAACGGTTATTGATAATGTCGCGGGTCATTTCCAGGGCACTGGACACAATGGTTCCGCCGGTTTCCCGGGAATAAAAGAAGTCATCCTCATCGACTTCCTTTGCGGCAGTGTGGTGCCGAATAAAGACGACTTCGATCTGTTTGTAATTACGTTGCAGGAACAGATAGAGCAGGATGAAAAAGCGCTTGGCCATGTCTTTGATTTCCTGTGTCATGGAGCCGGAGACATCCATGACACAAAACATCACAGCCTTGTTACTGGGGCTGGGAACTTTGATCAGGTTGTTGTACTTGAGATCAAAGTCATCAATAAAGGGCAGCTTTTTCAGCTTGCCATTGAGCTCTTTAATCTTCTCACGAAGTTCTTCAACCAATTGAGTATTGGTCTCCTCCGGACTGACTTCCAGCTCACGAAGCTGTCGCCTTAACGCTCTTACTTCTTTGCGGGCACCACCACCCAGGGCAATTCTTCGAGCATGAGCTGATCTCAGGGAGCGAACAATGTTCAAGCGATCAGGAGAACCTTCACTGGTGTAACCTGCGTGCTTCATTTTGAACTCAGTGGCATCCTGAAGCTGCTTTCGAACCAGGTTTGGCAGCTCAAGGTCGTCAAACATGTGATTCAGAAACTCTTCATGGTTGATCTGGAAGCTGAACTCATCCATACCTTCGCCAGAGTTACCGGCTTTGCCTCGACCTGAACCCTGGCCAGAACCACCGGATGGACGTTTGATTCTGTCGCCTGAAACAAACTCCTTATTACCGGGATGAACCTGTTTGTAGCGGCCACCCTGACCATGCTGAAAACGGGGTTCGGACAGATCCTTGGTGGGAATGGTGACCTGGCTGCCTGATTCCACATCCGTAATGGAGCGTTTGTTAACCGCTTCAGAAACCGCTTTTTTAATGTGCTTCCGGTATCTGTCCAGGAAACGCTGTCGATTGACAGTACTTTTGTTTTTCCCGTTCAGACGTCGATCAATAATAATGCTCATTCGCACGCTCCCTGTCTGCTATGACACAGAACATTTCATGATTTCTATGTCGCCAGTTTTGAACGGCCTGTTCAAAACCTTGTTATTCCAATACCTGTTTTTCCATGACTTTTTTGTTTACAGCTTTCTTCGCTCATGGCTGTTTTCGCTCATGTCTGTATTAGTTATCGGAATAGGGTGACATTTTGCCACCGTTTTTTGTTTATTTTGGCTCCGTAAGCCAGCTTCTGACATTCATCAGTCACTGTCGGAGCGATCTCGAAATCATTTTTTGATCACTTTTTCTGCCCGTCCACGGACGTTGACCGGAGATCTAAATGATCAAAGAATAATTCCATTAAACAGGGCCTGCGACAGCGTCGCAGGCCTGACATTTTACTGCGACTTTCTAACCCTGATATACCATTCAGCCAGCAGTCTCACCTGCTTCTCGGTATAGCCTCTTTCAACCA
>NZ_JAHHPR010000181.1:0-1570 GCF_024606255.1 Endozoicomonas sp. SESOKO3 | reverse complement strand
AAAAATGAATCAGCCAGATTGGAATAAACGACCACAATAATTTAACCCTTGAAGCCATTGTTGACCTGCACTGATAGCATATGCCTTCATGGCCTTGAGTCTTCCAGCTGCGCGATAGAATCGATTGTTCCAACTCATGGTTTTTAGCCATTCGTCAGCATCGATTTCAAGTCTTGTCAGGATAGGAGGTGAGCTTTCTGGTATAGAACCTTTCTTATCCGTTCTCAATGCTCTTCCACTCCAGTCCACTAGCTCCAGGTAATCATGAAGAATATAAGGCAATGCTTTATTCGTATTTTGCCCCTGACTCTGAAAAGGCTTCAACATGAACGGCTGGTTGCAATCTGTCGCTTCAGTAGCTTTTTCGATACGTTTCTGGATAGAGGTATAGTCCGATTGTTCCGATGTGGATGCCAGTTTTGCCCGGACAGGATTCAGGTCAACATATGCCATGCAGGTCAGCAAAGCCGACTCATCCAGTAACGCCTGACTCTTAAAACGCCCTTCCCAGAATCGACCTTTACAACCATCTTCCTTGTTGGCTTCACGGGCTAGATACTCGTTCAAACAACGCATAAACCAGCTGATATTCTTCAAACGGATACGATACTCTGCCACATATTCATCAATGCGGCTGAGTTCTGAGCGACTGAGAGTGTCGTTGCTCATATAGCGTTGGATCAATAAAGGTCCAGTGAAAAGGGTAGTCCATCGCCGAAGTATTTCATCTCGATTCCAGCTCTCAACCTCACTGGTGTTAATATGTAGTACCAGATGATAATGATTAGACATCACAGCATAAGCACATACTTCGATGGCAAAAATGGAGACTAATACCTGTATACGATCGACCACCCACTGCCTGCGATGCTCAAAATTCCTCCCGGTCTGATGATCTTCACCACACAAATAAGCCCTGCGAACACACCGAGACATACAGTGATAATACGGAGTCGAACCTGAATCAATCAGGCTGCTGCGGGCTTGAGTCATGGGATCTCCTACTACAAAGACAATAATGGGTAACAGGAGGAAGATAGTTCATTCAGTCGATTGGTCAAATATATGGATGTCCTTTTTAATTTACTTTTTAATTTACAAAATATATGGATGTCCTTTTTATTTTTCTTTTTATTTTTTAATATATGGATGTCCTTTTTAATTTTCTTTTTAATTTTTTTTAATTTTTGGATGTCCTTTTTAATTCTTTTTAATTTTCTGGCTTGAGTCATGGGATCTCCTAATACAAAGACAATAAGGGGTAACAGGAGGAAGATAGTTCAACCAGTCGATTGGTCAAATATATGGGTGTCCTTTTTATTTTTATTCTGGATGACCTTTTTTAATTTTCTGGATGTCCTTTTTAACTGGCTTTTTAACTGGTTTTATTTTTGTGGATGTCCTTTTTATTTTTTTTTTTTATTTTTGTGGATGTCCTTTTTATTTTTTCCTTTTTATTTTTTTTATTTTTATTTTCTATGATCTTCACCCTCGCATCATGAACGACAGTGCTGAATTTTACAGGCTCATTTCATGTTGGAAACTGGGCTCCCCTTCAGGCTCATTTCAT
>NZ_JAHHPR010000180.1:0-3437 GCF_024606255.1 Endozoicomonas sp. SESOKO3 | reverse complement strand
AGCTGCAAGAGTGCCCGATCCTTGGCGGATCACAAAAGAAGAGAGCACAGCGGGCAACAAATCTGTGACCGGATCGTGGTCGGCAAAGATGGCCAGCAGCGCCCGTGCGCGAAGGTTTGTAGGAGTTCTAAAGTTCTGTCAGATCACAGAAGAAAAGACCACAGTGGGCGACAAACCTGCTACGTGACCGTTGTCGGATTGGACGGCCAACAGCGGCCGTGCGGAGCAGTCTGCAAGAATGCCAGAGCTCTGACGGAACACAAGGGTAAGCATCGAAAACGCAAATTTGTTGGCATGAACCGGGACGTTGATCTCAAGTCTCAATAAACACTTCACTGTTAGAAACAATGTGACCAGGACTTTATCGGCCATCAGGCAGAGTGAAGCAGGGCTCACTCAATCTTCTGAGCCCAGCTTTCTGTTTCAGGTTCAAGGAAGACGTGTTCGAGGATTTCAGCAGCCCAGGGGTATTGCCCTGAGATTTGGCGAAGGACTCTGACGGACATCACCTGGGCGGCCGGAACTTGGCTCCAGACGCTTTTGCCCAGACAGCGCCAGTGGTCAACGTTCATTTTTGCGGGTTTCCTTTCAAAAAGGCTGAGTTGCTCACCGCAAATGTCACAGGTCATCAGGCAGTGCTCAAAATCGGGCTCTTCAGGAACAGGAGCTACTTCCCAGATGTTAAGCGGAACACCGGCTGCTTCACAAAGCTCACACTTTGAACTGGCCCTGCGGGCAAGATCCTTGCCAAGCAAGTTCAGTGCAGCCTGTCGTTCCTGATGTTTCAGTAAGCCTTTGGCCATATTCTTTCTCCCAAATGAGCTAATGATACAGGGAATTGAAAAGCTGACTATGGCGCAAATGAAGCTCAAAGTTCCTTGATCGGGTGATAAATACCTTAAAATACGCCCTTGATCTCTGACTGGATGGCTGGTTACGCTATCAGTTCAATGGATCCCAGACTTTTTACAGGCAAATCAATGGCTTTAAGTTTCATTTCACATCCCAGCCCCAACTTTGACGCCCGGGAAATTCCTGTAGAATTTCTGGTCCTGCACTACACGGCTGTGGACCTTCAGGGTACGCTGGACATGATTTCGAGTCCAGGTTGTGGGGTTTCAGCTCACCTGGTGATTGATCTGGACGGGACCGTCTATGAGCTGGTCAGTTGCCTGAATGGAACTGCTCACAGAGCCTGGCATGCTGGTATCAGTCGTTGGCAGGAAAAAGAAGCGCTCAACGATTTTGCTATTGGAATAGAGTTGGTTAACTACAACGGGAATGTTTTCCCTTTCACCGATGCACAATATTCAGCTCTGAAAGATGTGATTCGCCTGTTGCAGGAGCACTACCCCAGCCTGGGTGATCCACAACGGATTATTGGCCATGAACACATAGCTGGTTTCAGGGGAAAAGCCGATCCGGGTTGTCATTTTGACTGGGATCGTCTTTTTACAGAGAGTTTTCCTGATCAACCTCGGCCCGTTCGGGAATCTGTTTGCCCAAAGGAGCTTCAGGCTTCTCTGGAGAAGTTCCAGTCGCTGGAACCTGCTGATAGAGAACAGCGAACACTTTTCTGGAAAAGGGTTAACGAGTTAACAGAAACCTCGGTCAGGCTGATTCAGGAGGGAGTCAGATCTCATTCATGATCTCAATAATCGTTGCTCGACGTACTATTTCTGAAAAGAATATGTCATTTTGAGATGCTGACAAATTCTATGGAAATACTCCATGCCCCTGTGTACGAAGTTTTTTAAGTGCGTTGTCACCCTCCTTCTACAAGCTCGGGACGAGCCAAGTGTGTTTTATAGAGCCAGCAATATAGCCAGAGTGGTTATAACACCTAAACCCGTAGTCATTCTGGTTGCATCCGACGGTGAACTGGGGCTCGCGCTCTTAGCGGACATCGTGTTGCTACCAAAAGCCACATTGTTAACAAAAGCAGAGGACGTAGCGACTGTGGGGCAGACTCCTGATTCAAAGAAGAAACGACCTTCGAAGTTGGTCAGTCCACTACAGGCCGTGGCTGAGGAGTTAATGGCTGTCCAGGTGTTCAGTATCTGACTGATGTTATAGGGAACGGTTGTTGGCATGGTTGTTGGCATGAAAACGGTTGAGTTTACCGATGGCGTGACAACGGTTGAATTTGGCGTTGGCATTTCAACGAGTGAAGTCATCGGTCTTTCGCACTCACCTCCCAGCGATAACGGATCAGCCGCTTTCAGGCTGAAGTGTTCTTGAAGTTGTTGCCAAGGACTAACGGCCTGCAGGTGGTTACAGGCCAGGGCGAGTTTAAGAGGGGCGCTGACGTTTATAGCGGCCGCTGTTCTCGCGGTTACCCGGATCCGGTTGCCTGCCAGGTTAAAGTGAGGAGGCTCTGCATTGCCATCGGTATGACCTATAAGCGTGAAGCCTCCCAGCCGTGGCGATCGTTGGGCACGGGCGTCGCGAAGTGTGTTAGTACTGCCATGATTGGCAATGTCTACTGTATTTCTGAAAATATCCAGGCGAGTTCCGGACCCAAGAGTAAATTCACCCGCTTCTGCCATTCTGCCCATGAATGTATTACCAGTAACAGCGATTCTGTGTGACTGGTTCCTGATAGCAGGAAGATTTACAGACACCCCATCTTCGGGCATGTAGTTCAGGTACCAGTTCTTGATGATGTGACCTTTGATCGTGTTATTGGCAAATTGGAGGCCAGGGCCAGGGCGGCTGCCATCGGCGTCTGCATCCAGAGATTGTTTGCAGTCAAGATGAACGGCGGATCGGACAGGAATATGAAATACATTGTCTTTTATAATCAGTCTCCGGTTATAACATTCTGCGAAAACAACAGTGTTAGTTCTGGGTTCATCAGGGCGTCCAAATGGCCAGAAAGTAATGTGTCTTATATTGCTGTCTCTTGTTTCTCTATACCGGAAATTTTTAGTGGTTCCTACCTTGATTACAGAGTTGCCCCCTAAATGGGAACCGATGACGATTTCAAAACCATCATCAGCGGCTCCAATAATGTCCTGACCATCCTTCAAAACGATTTGATAGTTTGTAACGTATATAGCCTGTTTTTTACCTGCATGGACAGAGTTGGATGAGAGCAATACCACGGTGTTTTGAGGAGCCTGGCGGATCAACTTAGCTAAATCCTTTTTCGGGTTAGCACTGAGAACAAGACACTGTTTTCCGCGAAAAAGCTCTCTATACTGGTTTAGCCGTCTCTGAACCCCTGACGTTTGTCCTGTGAGAGAGTCGCACGATACTGTCATAGAGGCAGGTTGAGTCGCCGCCTGAGCCTCTGAAGTCAGAGTGTGCAACAAGAATATCTGGGCGACTAACAGGACGAAACAAAGCTGCAGGCTAGTCATGTTAAGGTTTCCGTAGAAAAAGTGGATAGGAAGCCTAGACGCTGCATTGATACTTAGCCAATGATTTGAATG
>NZ_JAHHPR010000179.1:0-1875 GCF_024606255.1 Endozoicomonas sp. SESOKO3 | reverse complement strand
GCTGTCGTCATCGTGTGCCTGTTTTTATTGCTTTTTGTCGTTATTTTGGGATTCCATGTCGACAAATGACTAATCGTACCCATGCCTTTGCAGAGTGTTCCGTGGATGGAGGCCAAACCTGGAAGTTAGTAGATTTGGGCGGGGAGCCTGCTGAGGTAACAGAAATTCGGCCTGACTTCCAGACCATCAAAAGGTTCACTGGTTCTGGCACTGAGTTTAAGAGGCAAGGAGATCTCCTGCGGGGTCTTCTGGAGGGCGCTGATTTAGCGCAACAGCAAACTCTGGCTGAAGCCTGTGGCATAAGTCTTGAAGAACTGAAGGAAGCCCATGAGGCAGGCTGTGAATCGCCAATTCCCCATCTAAGTCCTTTCGCAATGGTAGAGAACCTTTGGAAGAGAAAAGATTTAGCCGGTTTTTCCATGGGCGTTTCAATCCTGGAGTCGCTGGAGACCGAGGCATTGGGCTTTAAAGAAAAGGAATTGATCGGTGTTGTGGAAGACTACGATCGGCGTGCCTCCAGACCGATGTCGGAGGCAGTCAAACAAATCTTGTCCAACAGTGATCAAGATCAGGTTACTGAACAACTCAGGGTATTGCACTCCAAAATGATTGTTCAGGGCGGAGCATGCCCTCTGCAGTGGTTGAGTTCAATAATGAATGTTCTGCAAAACAGTGACCTGACCAGGCCTCCGGTTATTGAATTTGCCAAAAAGGCCCTGGCATCGGATTGGCTGGATCCAGTGCCGAACAGTTTAAACGATTTTAAAGGGGCTCGTAAACTCCATGAGCTATTGATGCGTCTGCAAGTTGTCGATGAATTGAAGGTTGCAGCAAGCCAGTGCCTGAAAAAGTGGTATGGGGAATTATTGTCCGGAGAAAAAAATTGCGTGACCTGGCAGAGGGCATATAAAAAACGTCAGCAGAGAAAAGATAATGCCTTGCTCGTCTCTCAATGTCATGAAGGTTTTTCGCGATGTCTTGAAGGCCAAATCGTCAGCTCATCTGTAAAGAACGACTGGACGGACGAACCTGAGGGCATTCCGAGTATAGAGCGAATGCTGGTGCGCCACCCTGCATTTTCGAAGTTAATCTCGGGCGCGGCGAAACACCGTCCGGTGATTATCATGGAGCAGCCTTCCTGGGGCGATTTCTGGCTAAGAACACTGCTTGATGAAAAGGTCGAAACTCTGTTACAACGAATCGCTGAGAACCGCTCAGACTTGAAGCGCAGATTGGAACAAATCAATCAAGAGTACACAACGAGAAAACAACTCGGAGCTGCTCTGACAGAATTGCTGAGAGATCGCGACAAAGCCATGATTCATATTCTAAATGTAGCTATGAAAGAAGAATATCATTTGCTTAAACCAGCTTTGGAAAATGAATATGAGAAAAAAAGGTCTGCAACCATAAGCCGTTACGAATCCACTCTAAAGCCCCTTAGGCTGTCATTCGGGGAGAGAAAAACTGTGGATGATTTAAAAGAGAAATGCAGGAAAGCGATTCAGCAGGCCTTCAGCCATTATCTGTATGGGGTAACACATTCGAAAGGCGGTTACTTAACATATTGCTGGGTCGATGCTGAAATACCAGAAGGTGGGGAGAAACACAGCTACGGCGCTCATGACCCATCCTCACCAGAAGAGCTGCATGCCATGATGTCTGCAATCAGTAGCTCTTCCGGGTTTCAGGAATCTGTTAATAATAACTACTTGCGGCAGGTACACAACGCCAATAACGCTCTGGTGCTCAAATCCGACGAGCTGACAAACATTGCCGCAGAGTTTATAAGCAGCATGAATTTGGATTCACTTTATGACTCACTAGCAGCCTGTCGGACCTAAGCGTCCGTAGCGAGGATTGCAAGAAATTGAG
>NZ_JAHHPR010000178.1:0-4854 GCF_024606255.1 Endozoicomonas sp. SESOKO3 | reverse complement strand
ATATCATAGTTACTGTGCCCGCCTTGCATAATGGCGGAAATCCTTTCCAGTCCCATACCCGTATCCACCGAGGGCTTTGGCAAAGGCTTCATCACTCCATCCAGCTGACGGTTGTACTGCATGAAGACGATGTTCCAGATTTCAATAAAACGATCGCCATCCTCTTCCGGAGTTCCGGGCCGACCACCCCAGATATGATCACCGTGATCATAAAAAATTTCAGTGCAAGGTCCGCAAGGACCGGTATCTCCCATCTGCCAGAAATTGTCAGAAGCGTATGGAGCTCCCTTGTTGTCGCCAATACGAATGATATTTTCAGCGGCAACACCAATTTCATTCAGCCAGATGTTATAAGCTTCACCGTCTGACTCATAAACCGTAACGCAGAGAAGCTCAATGGGCAGTTGCAGTTTTTCAGTCAGAAAAGTCCAGGCAAACCGAATGGCGTCATGCTTGAAATAGTCGCCAAAACTGAAGTTACCCAGCATTTCAAAAAAGGTGTGGTGACGAGCGGTATAGCCTACATTTTCCAGGTCATTGTGCTTACCACCAGCGCGAACACACTTCTGGGATGACGTTGCTCGTCTATAAGTTCGCTGCTCCCTGCCAAGGAATGTTTCCTTGAACTGGTTCATACCTGCATTGGCAAACAGCAGGGTTGGATCGTCGTGAGGCACCAGAGAGCTACTGGGTACAACTTCATGCCCATTTTCTCTGAAGTATTCAAGAAAAGCAGAGCGAATCTCAGCACTTTTCATATAGTTCACACGAGTCATACAGGTGTTTAAAAAGACACTGCTTTCCGTAGCCGTAGTCACGGCAATTGGTGGTCGCATTGATTATTCGCAGGCTCAATTCTTTGTGGATAATAAAGAGTTTTTTAAAACAGCAGAGAAACTGGATCTTTCCGAAATGGTAAAAGTTCGGGAGGGAATGGCTGCTGATAATCCGCTGAAAAAACAGGCTGATATGGCAATTGCTCGCTATCAGACTTATAAGGTTAAGTATGACGAAAAACACACGGATGATGAGCGTTTCTTTCTCAACATCAGCTTTTGGAAGCATCTTCGAGCTGAAGCACCTGAATTCTTCTTGTTGAATGAAAAAAGTGCATCCACTGCCACTGATGATGGCAAGCCAACAGAAGAAAAACCTTTAGTAAATCGTGAAAAGTCTGCTTTGGGAAAATTCCAAAGAGATCTTGAATCATTGGATGCTGCAGAAACAAAATCCAGCTTCAGTGGTGAAGATTATGGTCTCAATAAGGGGCTCCTTAAAAGCGCTGGACAAAGCCTTAATCAAGCAAGGGACTTATACGTAAAAAGCTTGCTAGAACTTGAAGATGCGAAAATTAAGGATGCCATTCTTATTGAAAAGGAAGTGATAGATGAGGCTACCAATGTAGCTAAAAAGATTAAGGTGGCTCCCGATGCAATCGTACTAAAAGGCTTGGACTTATCTGACGAAGGCGTTAGAAAAATAGTTCTTGAGAAGCTCGCTAAGGTTGAAGAAGTCTTTGAATTAATGGTGGATGGCAATGGTAAAATGGCTGAGCTTGGCTTTAAAACCAGAGTATTTGAACTGGGTGGTTTAGGTAGTGGCTTTAAAGAAGGTGAGACATTGCCTGTGATAGCATCAGCTGCGACTGGAGACGCTCTTGATAAGAGGGCATACGGTACCGTTGTTCTTTCTGAGAAATCCAGTGTCGTGCATCAAGGTTTTGGTACAAAGGAACGAGCACTCGATGCGTTTGTTGCTAAAGAAGGTACGTCTGTACGTGTCGCGAAAGATGGAGCTATACGATCTACAGTCATCTATCTGAAAGATGTTGATGAAGTAACGGGTGTTGATATCGAGAGTGATGGAATCAAAATCAAGCCTGTTAATACTTTTGTAGACTTGATTGGTGTTCTTCCCTAGAAATTGGAAGTTATGGAAGCAACCAAGAGTGAGAATGGTAAAAAGGTTTATCAGCCTGTTGCGCGAAAATCCACAGTAGCGGTTATCGAAGGTGCCAAAAAAGGTACTGTTAACTTAAAAGGCTATGAAGATGTTCATGTCAAAGGTTCTAGGTTAACCGTTCGGCAGTTAGGTGTTGCGGAAGATGGTGTTACTCCAGCATCCAGTAATGTCACCTTCACAGACAGTGATATTATTGTTGATGCAGGCTTAGACGATTCAGTCAAAGGCGGGAAAGGAATTGTAGCCGGTCAGAATATTGTTTTGAGTAATAGTCTTCTACGCATCCAGGAAGAACACAAGATTGCTCTGGAAAGCAATGCTTCCGATGTGTTCGAGGGTAATGACAAAGTTCAGGATAACAAAGAGCCAAACTCAATTACGCTTATTGAAATCAAAGCTGTACCAGTCAAGGGACTCAATGCCCAAAAGTCAATGGAAGGCTCCAACGATGGCTTTGATAAGCATATTGTGGATGTTGAAGCTGAAGATCTGCCTGATGTGTTTGAGGTTAGAAAAGGTTCTGTCTCTTATGTCAGCCTGACAGACATAGAGAAAGTTCTGGTCGAAGACGCTCAGCTTTATGCTGATGAAGTCAGTACCCTGGAAAAGCCATTGGCTTCATTTGACCTGAAAGGCAAAGCGACTGTTCGATCAATCTCTAATAATGCGCAACCTGTGTTCCTCGGTAAAGATACAGATGTAACTCTGGCTCTCGAGCAGGAAGTGTCCAAGGATATCCACGGTTTCAGAAACTTTGTACTGGACGGTGGTACTTTTGAAGGTGACCTGAAGGGATTTGCTGCTGAACACGGTGATGAAAAAGATCCAAAGCGCTTCAATGGTTCAACGGTTACTCTGAAAAGAGGTACTTTGAAAGGCGGTGAAATCGGTGGCGTTCTTGGTGAAGAAGAAAACGGTCATGTAAAGGAAGTTCGCGTAACCGGTCAGGTTGAAGTTAAGCCTGATACTACAGTTCTGACAACTCTGAACGCAGAAGCGACTATAAAGTCTCAAAAGGCTATCTATCAATCTACTGACCTTAAGCAGGTAAAAGTTGTTGCTCCTTTGGTTGTTGACTCCAAAGGTTCACTGAAACTCTTTAAGACGTTTAAGCAAAGCAAGCAGGATACGAAGGGTAATCCTGTTTCCATGTCAGCACCTTCACTATTAGCAATGGAGGGCAAAACGTTTGAGAAAGGCGCTAACCTGTTATTGGTTGTGGATCCATATGATCAATCAGTGTCGTCTGTCCCCTACGCCAGTGTTGATGGTGCCCTGAAGTTGAAGGGGGAGAATCAGGTCAAAATTGATTTGACTGGTATGGATGTTACAAAAGGTTTTGAAAATGCCAAAAATCTGTACGAGGAAGCTAAGTCTGGTAATGCTTTAGCTACTTCGATTGCAGTTATTGAAGCAGATACAGTTGAAGGTGACTTTGTCGCTCCAGACGCAGGTACTGTATTTTTAGATGCTTCCAGCAGTGAGTTTGCGAAGAGTGATAAGACTAACAAGTCTATGTACTCTATTAACGTGAAGTACGATCGCAATCCCGTTCAGAAGTTGCGCTCTCAACATAGCCTGTCTGAAAATCAGGCGAAAATGTATATAGCTACCTACGAATCGGCATTATCTACTGACGATCTGTCTTCGGCTCAGGCTATGTTCAACCAAGTAACAATGGCGGAAAAGCAGCAAACCATCAAGTTATTTGCTGACCAGCAGTTACCAGATCTGAATAACGAAGTGGGTCGTGCTTCGGTAGCTTTGCAAAATAAAATTAATGAGTCCATTGGTCGTCGTCTCAGCAGTAACCGTACTGGAGTGAATACCGGCGAAATGCATGAGTCTCAGGGATTCTGGGCTGAGTACATCTTCAGTGACGGAAAGCTTGATAATAAAGACGATTTGAAAGGTTATGAAGTCAAGGTTAACGGTGTCACTCTTGGTGTTGATAGCACTCTTAATGAACAGATGACGGTAGGTTTTGCCTTCACTTTGGGTGATACAAAGGTTGAGACAAACGACATACATCGTAATGCAACCACTGATACTTATATGGGTACCCTTTATACAGGATTGAATCAGGGTAATTACTTCCTGGATTCGATGTTCAGTTACGGTAAGGGAATCAATGAGTACAAACGTAAAGTACAGCTGGACAAGGTTTCTTACAAAGGTAAAGTGGATAGCACTATCTGGGGTGCACGTTTCGTAGCTGGCTATAACTATCAGATCAATCGCTGGACTCTTAAGCCTCAGATCGCCTTCGACTACACCAGTGTTAACTTTGATGATCTCACTGAAAAACTAACAGGTGATTGGGCTCAGAAACGTAAGATGAAAAAATTCGAAGTCACGGAGCTGGGTGCAGGTCTGAAGCTTATGGGTGATTTCGAATTGGGTCGAGGCGTGCTTCAGCCTGAGTTTGTGTTGATGGGATATCACGACTTTAAGGCTGATAAGCCTGAAACAACGGTGACCTTCATTCAAGGTGGTAAAACCTTAACATTCACAGGCAGTGATCCTGAGCAAAATCGCTTCGAAGCCGGTTTGGGTGTTAATTATAAGATGGAGAGCAACCTGAGTCTGAGTTTGCACTATGACAATAACTGGATGGGTGACTACAAGGCAGATAGCTTGAATGCCACTGTCCGTTATGAATTCTGATTAGTAGCAGATTAGCGTTTAACGACCAGAGTCTGTTACAAACTTGAACTTTTGGCTCCGCCGATGCGGGGCTTTTTTGTTTTATCCCTTGTTGTTCAGTTTTGAATATTGCCATAATGCCGTTGACTCCAGGGGGTTAAATCTCTATAGTTCGCTCCCGTTGGTGCAGTGCGCTCGTAGCTCAGCTGGATAGAGTACCTGGCTACGAACCAGGCGGTCGGAGGT
>NZ_JAHHPR010000177.1:0-9070 GCF_024606255.1 Endozoicomonas sp. SESOKO3 | reverse complement strand
CGCAAGTAGTCCCGTCAGTGGATGCACAGGCGATGGTATTGCTGCCGGTTTTAACGGCTTCACTGCGGGCGTAGAGCAGGTTTGAAAGGAGGTTTTGCTGAATGTTTGAGAAACGAATGGTGTTCGAGACTTCCCTCAGTTGTGGCAGTCCCATGGCAACAATAATCCCGGCGATCAACAGAGTGATCATCAGCTCAATTAATGAAAATCCTTTTTCTCCAGGCTCAGGGCTGTTTTTTGCCCCGGGCTCAAGGCTGTTTGAGTGCCCCATGAGATCTGACCGGTTTTTAGCGTTTATCTGATCAGTTTAGAAGTGGATTTTGATGATTCGGGTGAAGGGGTAGAGAACCTGCGGAATTATTATCAAAGCAGCCAATGAGATAAAAACAGGGATGGTTTTTTGACAGGGGGCTAATGATTTCGGCCGCATGGCAGTTATAAGAATGAGATAACCCTTAAACTCTCGTTGAATCAGGTCAATGTCATGGAGCAGGAAAACAGGGATACCATCCGGCTGCTCATAGTGGATACTTCCTCTGAAGAAGCTGAGGCACTGCTTAATGTTTATCGGGATGCCGGATACCCGACCCGTGCTCATCATGTCACTTCTATAAAGAGTCTGGAAGAAGCTCTGTCTGGTCATCAGAAATGGGATTTGATGATTATCTCTTCAGCCGAGCTGCCAGAGGGATTAACGATCAGTTCAGTGCTTGATCGGGTTGACCAGCAGGGCAGGGACATTCCTTCGATAGTATTGTCAGAACAACCGGAAGAAGAACAGTTGCAATGGCTCAAGCTGGGAGTAAGAAGTGTTATTGCTCAAGACAATGATGAACTGCTTCTGCTGACTTCTGATCGGGAAATTGCCGACCTTAACGCCCGCCGTCACCATCGACTGATGAGCGTTGCCCTGAATGAATCAGAGAAACAGAGACGTCACCTGTTGGACGATCAGGTGGATGCCATCATCTATATCAGTGAAGGTCAGGTTAAATACTCAAACCCGGCATTCAATGAGCTGGTGGGTCTGGATGGCAATGCCAGTCTTCTCGGTAAACCCTTTACTGATCTGGTGGCGGGAAAAGATCGCAGGGAAGTGGGTGATTTCCTGAACAGTATCGAAGACAGTGGCCGGGCCCTGGCAGCGATTCAGTGTCCGTTGCTGGCAGTTCAGGATAATGAAGTGCCTGTCAGGGCTATAGTCAGTCCTACTTCCTTTGAGGGACGTTATACACTGAGTCTGCTGGTTAGGCTCCAGGAAACTGAAGAGGCCTCGGATGTTGAGCATAAAGACGTCGAAGTGGCCCGTCTTGATAGCGAAACCCATCTCTATGATAAAGAAGCTTTCAAAGAGCAGATGGATGTTGCCATGCAGAGAGTGGTTGCGGGTAAAGACCAGTTTGCCTTGCTTTGTATTACTCTCGATTCACTGCGTGCGCTTCATGCCAAAGGCGGTAAAAGAGTCAGCCAGCCCTATTATAAAGAAGTCAGTTCACGTCTTGGTTTGGAGTTAATAGAACATCAAGCTGCCAGTTGGAGCGGTGACTGTATCATGGCTTTGGTGAAAGCCAGTGATGAAAAGTCGGTGCGGGAATTGGCCGATCAAGTCATTAAAGCGGTTACACAAGAGACGGTCACACTGGGCAGCAATGAGCTTCCGGTCAGGCTGAGTCTGGGTAGTGTCATGCTGACCGATTCCAACAGTGATCCTGATACTCAGTTGGTCAGAGCTCGCCATGCTGCTATTCAGGCCCAAAAAGAAGGCGGCGGAAAACTTTGTTTCTATCAGAAACGTAAGGTTAATGCGGTCAGTTCGGTTGAGAAGCATCTGGCAGGAATGGTCAGCCAGGCTCTGAAAAATGACAATTTTAAATTGAAATATCAACCAGTGGTCAGTTTGAAAGGTTCTTCTGAAAAGCACTTTGAAGTTCAGTTGCGTATGGTGGATACCAGAGGTCGTGAACATGACTCAGTGACATTTAGAAATAAGCTGGACAAAAATGCTCTCTGGAGCAAAGTCGATCGCTGGCAGGTCATAGAAGCAGGAAAAGAGCTTCTGAGCAGAACCCAGAATAAGGATAACATCCGACTCTTCATGCATCTTGGCGGCAATGCCATTCTGGAGAAAGAGTTTTTGCCCTGGTTGGGCGTTGCACTCAAGGCGGCAGCTATGCCTGCTTCGTCGGTGATTGTGGAAATCAGTGAACAGAATATTGTCCGCTTCAATAAACAGGCTCCGGACTTTTTCAAGGCGGTCAAGGCGCTGGGTTGCAGTACCGGAGTGAGTGAATTTGGCTGCAGTTTGAACCCTATGGAAACCATTGCGCCAATGGCGGTGGATTATGTCAAGGTTGATCCTTCTTTCACTAAAGATCTAACCAGCGAAAATCAGGGTAAAGAACTCAAGAAAATGGTCCTCGCTTTATCGGAAAAGGGGCAGAAAGTGATCGTTCCTCAGGTTGAGAGTGCTGTTGAGATGGCCCCGCTGTGGCATACCGGTGTCGATTTCATCCAGGGCGACTTCCTTCAGGAGCCTGTGGAACATATGGACTTTGATTTTGAGGGGGACTTCTAGTGGCTGACGCAGCCTCCCCGTAATCAAGGAAGATTTTGAGTTTTACACTGACTGCAACATCGTTGAAAATAGCCGGCTCACAGATTGAAGATTAAGAGATCAGGCTTTTTAATGTCAGCAAAGCTCAATATCGTCATGGCCCAGCTTAACCTCAAAGTGGGTGATATAGACGGCAACACCCAGCGGGTGATCGAATCGGCTGAAGAAGCGCGTGATCAGCATCAGGCCGATCTGGTGGTTTTTCCTGAACTGACACTCTGCGGGTATCCACCTGAAGATCTGTTACTCAGGCCCAGTATGGTGTTGAGAATTGAGCAGGCTATCAGCAAGCTCGGTGTGGTCAAAGGTATTGATCTGGTGATTGGATTACCTGCCATGGGAGCACATGGTCTGGAAAATCAGGCAGTGGTCCTTAGAGACGGTCAGGTGATGGCCCGATACGCAAAACAACATCTGCCTAACTACCAGGTATTCGATGAGAAGCGCTACTTCATGTCGGGACATGAACCCTGCGTCTATGAGTGTAAAGGGGTAAAACTGGCTCTGACTGTCTGTGAAGATCTCTGGTATCCCTCATCCGCTCAGCAGGCTGCAGATGCCGGGGCGGAGCTGGTTCTGAGCCTCAACGCTTCCCCCTTTCATAAAGATAAACACACTATCCGTTACCAGACCATCCGCAACCGTTGTCTAGAAACGGGTCTTCCCGTGCTTTATGTCAACCTCCTGGGTGGACAGGATGAGCTGGTGTTTGATGGTGGCTCTTTTGCCATGAACGGCAATGGACAGGTCGCTGTCAGGGCCGATTACTTTGCCGAAGGTCTCTACAAAACCTGTTTCGACATAGCAGACAAGACGTTTGATCAGGAAGACGTTGCCGAGCTGCCTGGCCTGCACGAACGAGTCTACAATGCTCTGGTCACGGGAGTTCGTGACTATGTGAATAAAAATGGCTTTAAAGGGGTTGTGTTAGGTTTATCCGGTGGGATTGATTCTGCCTTGACTCTGGCCATTGCCACCGACGCTTTGGGCGCCGAACGGGTTCAGGCGGTTATGATGCCTTTCCGCTATACCTCAAACATGAGTCTCGAAGATGCCCGGGAAGAAGCCGAAATTCTGGGTGTCGATTATTCCGTCATGCCTATTGAGCCGATGTTTGATGCGTTTATGTCAATGCTGAGTTCTCAGTTTGAGAATACCCGAAAAGACACCACAGAAGAAAACCTCCAGTCCCGTTGCCGGGGCGTCATGCTGATGGCCATTTCCAACAAGAAAGGTTACATGGTCCTCACTACCGGCAATAAGAGTGAAATGGCGGTAGGCTATGCCACGCTCTATGGCGATATGTGCGGTGGTTACAATGCTCTGAAAGATGTACCAAAAACGCTTGTCTTTGAGTTGTCCGAGTACCGTAACTCTCTGGGTTATGTTATTCCGCAACGGGTGATTGATCGTCCACCTTCTGCCGAACTCGCACCTGATCAGGTAGACGAAGACAGTCTGCCTCCCTACGACGAGCTGGATCGAATCATCGAAATGTATGTGGAAGAAGATAAAAGCGCTGAAGCCATTATCGATTCCGGCTTTGACCGGGATACTGTCTATCGGGTGTTGCGTCTGATTGATGTTAATGAATTCAAACGTCGGCAGGCGGTGGTGGGGGTTCGTATTACGCCCCGCGGTTTTGGACGTGACCGCCGTTACCCGATTACCAACGGCTGGCGTCCGGGTATTTGATGGTCTGAACAAACCCGGACTACCCCGGTCGCGCTTATGCGTTTGCCAGAGCCATATAGGTCTGGTGAACCTCATCCAGTTGTTTAAACAGCTGCTCCAGCGAGCCGCTGTTATCAACCACGTCGCTGGCTTTCTCCAACCTCTGTTTACGGGAAGCCTGTCTCGCCATAATAGCCCGGGTTTGTTCTTTGCTCATGCCGTCGCGGCTCATGGTTCTTGCCAACTGAGTGTCTTCAGGAACATCGACAACCAGGATACGTTGGGTGAGCAAGTGTTGATCTGTTTCTACCAGAAGCGGCGAAACCATGATGGTGTAAGGAGACTCGGACGCTTCCAGTTCCTGAATAATCTGATGACGAATCAAAGGGTGCAGCAACTGTTCCAGCCATAAACGTTCGCTGTCGTCATTAAAAATAATGTCCCTGAGCTTTCTTCGGTCCAGAGTGCCTTCGTCAGTAAGAATATCCTGACCATGTCTTTCTGCAATTTTCTGCAGAGCTGGCTGACCGGGTTCCACCACTTCTCTTGAAGCCTGGTCCGCATCCACTACGGTAATACCGAGACTGGAAAAGTAGTCGGTAACGGCGGTTTTACCACTGCCGATGCCGCCCGTTACGCCAATAACCAACTTACTCATGTTCAGCTCACAGTCCCATAATCTGCAGATAAGATTGAACCAGTGTTTCTCCCCAAAGCAGGGCAATAAAGCCCGCAGCGGCCAGATAAGGCCCAAAGGGAATAGGGTTGCTCCGCTCCTGCTTTTTCAGGATGATTAGCACCACCGCGACAATCGTTCCCACCAGTGAGGACAGCAGAATAATCAGAGGTAGCATTTGCCAACCCATCCAGGCACCGAGTGCCCCCAGTAGTTTAAAGTCGCCGTAGCCCATACCTTCTTTGCCCGTCAGCAGTTTGAATAGCCAGTAAACAGACCACAGTGAAAGATAACCGGCAGCAGCACCCAGCACCGCGTCCTCTAAAGGAATCAATAACTCAAAGCTGTTGGCTAGCAGGCCCAGCCAGAGTAAGGGCAAGGTAATGCTGTCCGGCAGCAGTTGGGTGTCCAGGTCAATCATGCTCAATGCCAGTAGGGACCAGACTAAACAGCACAGTAAAATCGTCTGGAGCGTGGCGCCAAAGTAGATGCCAACAGCAACGGTCAGCAGGGCAGAGACTACCTCAATGATCGGATAGCGAACAGAAATAGAGGTTTTGCAGGAAGAGCAACGGCCTTTCAAAAACAGATAGCTGATAACCGGGATATTTTCCCAGGCCCGGATCTTGTGGCCACAGCTCGGACAGGTGGAGTCGGGCTTGATCAGGTTATAAGGTTCCATCTCAGCAGGAACCTTGTCCGGGTGAAGTGTTTCCAGACACTCCAGCTTCCACTGCCGTTCCATCATTACCGGCAGGCGCAGAATAACAACATTGAGAAAGCTACCAACCAGAAGGCCGACCAGGAGCAGGATGAGATAGAAATAAGTGGGTGAAGACTGGAGTAATTCTAAGAGTGCCATTAGTCAATAAATCCGGTTTTCTTAATATGAAAGTGCCGCATGTTCAGATCCAGAGACACATTATAATTTGATAGCAGCGACACTTTGGCTCATGGCTGTTTTCTGATCTTACTCTACTTGATTTTTGGATTCAGTGCATTCTTATGGGCAAACTCTATTGGTCTGTCAGGTTGTCCTTATCGATTTCAAAATGGCTATGATGTGTCAAAAACAATGATTACATTGGAGCAAATTAATGCATTTCGGTCTGTAGTTGAGAGTGGCAGCTACAGTGCCGGAGGGTGTGACATAACCAGATACCGATTCACATCAAAAAGCTTCATGGGCTCTACATTGCACTACAATCATCGTGGTGGCCACCCGGTCTGAACTCGAAAAGTATTGCATGGTGCCAAATGAGACTTAGGTTTATTTTCTTTTATCGTCTTCTGTTAAGCCTGATTACCGGCTGTCCTGCTTTCCTTTATGCCTCCCCTTATCAAATAGAAGTAATAGCTGTTAATGCTGAAAACATGCGATATATTGCATATACCTCGGGTACTGTTCATCAAGCCAAACATGATTTATCCGAAGCATCGAACAGGCATTTATCTAACGAAAGTTTGCCACCGGTTATCGAGGAATCTGGCGACACCCAAAAGAAAGTGCTCTACGAACTGAAAGACGATGATAATTTTATTACACCCACCCCAACACTCCCGCCGGTGCCCGATGTTATTGAATTTGCTCACGAGAAAGAAGTCTCAATACAGAAAGAGCTTGCAGCCAGCACCTTGACGGTCAAGCCAACGCCTAATGAACCAGCTGCAAGACACTTCACCTATGCAACCATAAGGGCAGAAGCAAGCTCCAATGACATGCAATCGACAACGCTTTTGCCACAAGCCTCAATTCTTTCAGCTTCGGCTTCATCCAGCCCTGCAGATTTTCAGAGCAATGGGAATAAGCTACTTTGCACTCATTGCGGCAAGAGCCTGACTGCAGGAATGCATACACAAAAACAAAACCATCAAAAACAGCTTATGGGGCAGAGTCCGAGCTCTTTTGCTGGCCCCGGTGGCCTTGGTGGCCAGGGTAAAGACCAGCAAGACGAAGAGAATAAGGATGCGAAACGCGCGCAACACAAGAAATACACTCCTCCCCCGCCACCACAGGGTGGCGGATCCAAACGTCGCCAGTTCCGCTCTGCCGTCACTGCGGCGCAAAGACTGCCGGATGTAAAGCCACATGTACAGTGCAGGCTGCGCTTGCTCAAACTGCAACGCATCAATGACTACCTGCTGCTGGAGGAAGAGTACATCACGAATCAGAGCCGCCTGAACCGGGAGAGCAGTATCGACAGGGAGCAGTTAATGGTGGATGAGGTTCGCGGCTCGCCAATGAAAGTGGGGGTACTGGAGGAGATCATCGATGAAAACCATGCCATCGTCAGCGGGTCGGACGGTTTGCCGCACTACGTGAACATCATGTCCTTCGTGGACAGGGACAAGCTGGAGCCGGGCGGTCAGGTGCTCCTTCACAGCAAGCAGATGTCCATCATTGGCGTACTTTCGGATGAGGTCGACCCCATGGTTCGTGTGATGATGGTCGAGAAAGCCCCGATGGAGTCTTACGTTGATATTGGCGGCCTGGAGAAACAGATACAGGAAATCAAGGAGGCCGTCGAGTTGCCGCTCACACATCAGGAGCTTTACGATGAAATTGGCATTTCCCCACCTAAGGGGGTCATCTTCTACGGGCCGCCCGGAACCGGTAAAACGCTGCTGGCCAAGGCCGTCGCACACCATACCAGCGCCACCTTCCTGCACGTCGTCGGGTCGGAGCTCATTCAGAAGCACCTTGGCGACGGTGCCAGACTGGTGCGTGAGCTGTTCCGCGCTGCAGAGGAGTATGCGCCGTCCATCGTCTTCATTGACGAGATCGACGCCGTCGGTACTAAACGCTACGAGTCACATAGTAGTGGCGAGAACGAGATCAAGCGCACCATGCTGGAACTCCTGAACCAGCTTGACGGATTTGATAGCCGCACCGACGTCAAGGTCATTATGGCCACCAATCGCATTGAGGCACTTGACCCGGCTCTCATCCGGCCCGGTCGCATCGACCGCAAGATCGAGTTCCCTGTACCGGACTCCGAGACCCAGAAAAAAATCTTCAACATCCACACCGCCAAGATGGCCCTGGCCGAAGACGTCAATCTCGAAGAGTTCATCATAACCAGAGATAACCTCAGTGGTGCTGACATCAAGGCCATCTGCACAGAGGCCGGTCTGCTGGCCCTGCGCGAGCGCCGAATTCGGGTCACACAGACAGACTTCAGAAAGGCCAGAGAGCAGATTATGTACCTTAAAAATGAGTGTATTTCGGAAGGGTTGTATTTATGATGCGTGTGCATACCACCGGGTGAATTAGCCTGATGACTCAGAACGACTCATTAAACACTGCTTGAAAAGAAAAATATCCGGTCAGAGAGACCCTGTGCCAAAAAGATATTTTAGGGCAATCACTTTTTGTGATTCAGAGTAAAAAAGCACTCCCAACCGAGTTCGCTCTCTATCTGTATCCTCGCGCAAATCATCTGGCGAAGCAGGCGAAAGAATTTGAACAGGTAGCACTTTCTGCTCAGGATATGAAGATTACTGAGTTCAAAATTTGCTACGACGTACAAATTTCCATGGCGTTTTTAACTGAGCTTGATGCAACGATTGCTGAAACTTATCCGTCATTGCTGGTACATTGGCTGCACCGCAACCGACACGACGCATTAGCTTTTCTTGAAAAAGATGAAGCGCAGGTAGCTCTGATGCCCACTTTATCTGATTTACTGCCATCTGAACGTGTTGGGGTAATGAACATTGGAGCATCAAAACTGGGCATCTATGCTCATCCCGCTTCGCCACTGGCCCGGCTAGTCTTCTTTCCTTTGATATTTCATTAGCGTACCCGATAAGTAGCAGGGAACAGGTACAAATCGCTGATCATCGAAAGAGTGTTGTTAAAGAAATCAAGTAAGTGATCGGCCATGGGAATCAATATGTGAAAATGCTACAAGAGTTTAAACAAACCCTGATCGCCCAGACCACCACCAGAAAAATCAAAGTCCGCGCAGGGAGTCAGGATGGTTAGCATTACCGGCGAAGAGGGACTGGAACAAGCCCGGCCATCAGGTGGCTATTTCCAGCCGAACCCCTGGCAGCCTGTCGGACTTAAGCGTCCGTAGCGAGGATTGCAAGAAATTGAGGAT
>NZ_JAHHPR010000176.1:0-2469 GCF_024606255.1 Endozoicomonas sp. SESOKO3 | reverse complement strand
TACTCTGAATGGCGGATTGCCTGATTTTCATGATCGTTCTCCTAATACGATTCATCTTGGAATTAATCGTATTACTGAAACGAATGTGCGTCAAGCTTGAAATCGTTTTTTTGTTACGATTTTTTGTTGAGTGGATGGAGTTACGTTTGATAATGATATGTATCAATGCATAACTGTGCTGATTCTTTATGATGAAGACTTGTTTAAACATCGAGTTGTGCAAAATGGATCTTCACAGAGCTATTGAGCTTGTTGAGCAATTTATAGTTGACCCTCGTTACCAACAGGCAGTTGTGTACAATCAGTATCGACAGATTTTTGATGTCATCAGCCCGGGTGAAACCAGTCTCTCAAAAGTGATTGCATGGTTGCTGAACCCAAAGGAAGGGCATGGACTGGGTGACTACTTTATCAAAGCTTTGCTTCGGGATGCGGTCGCGAACGATCGTGAGATTTTTCCGTTAACCTTGTTGGATGTTGAGCAACTCGCACTGCAGAATCTCAATGTCTGCGTGGAATATTTACATGCCTATGGTGAAAATAAACGGTATATCGATATTTTAGCGACGGACTTGTCAAACAAGCTGATTATTGTTGTTGAGCACAAGTACGGAAGTAAGGAACAAAATAATCAGCTGGCGGCGTATTCGCAATGGGCTGAGTCGCTGGTGGAAAATGATCCTGATCTTCGATTGGTACGCATCCTTATGGATGGGCATGAGACTTTTACAAGGGAGATTTTGCAAAGCAGTGAGCAAGAAAAGTGGGCAATAGTCAGTCACCAATGGCTGATAACGGCGTTGGAAAATATAGTTCATACCGATTCTCTGCAAGAATCTGCTCGCTGGGTTCTGAAAGACCTGCTGATCCATTTAACAAGCCGCTACGATCTGGACGCTTCCTTTGCAGAGCCTTATGCCTTCATCAAGTCAATGGCGAGCGATCACAGAGAACTGGTAAAGAATAGCCGTCTGATAGAAGTGGAAACCACGGATGGTAAAAGACATAAATTGTACGAGTGGGATGATGTTGATTTTCTTCAATGGAAGTCTGTCCTTATGTCAGAGCAATACAGCCAGATAGGGCAACTTCATCAGTTTTTGGTTCAGAACGCTTCTTTATTATTATCGCTGGAGCAATATCACCATTTAGAGTGGATTGAAGAGAAACTGAATCAGACTTTTCCTGGTCAGTATACTTGTGATTTGTACCCAGGCGTCAAAACTTATTTAGAAATTTTCAAGAATGATTGGGAGAAATTTCAAAATAAAGAACAGGACTATTGGCCTTTCTACCTCGAATTGATTGATCAAACGGTGGGCGAGAAACGTCAGCATTGCTTGATAGTTTATGGGCGTAGAACCGCCTTTATTGAGCCAGATTTTGGAGATGCATTCGCCGCAAAATTCAATAAACGACTGGCGGTCGGGGCGGAGCGTCGTTATCGATTGGCAGAGGTTAAGTTAGAAGAGCCTACTACCAGCGAGTTGATGCTTGAAATAACCGAGATGCTAAAGCGAATCGATTCAGTATTATTGAGCATTTATTGATAAGTAAAGGAATTTTTCAATGGAAAAGGCTGACAAGAAAGTCGCCAATCTGGTTGTTCTGGCTGCTGGAAGCGCAGCCGCTGAAGCTGTGGGGGAGTGGCACAATAAAGTCTCTCAGCAGTCGTTACCAGATGATCTTGAGATTAAGATCTGTACATTGACTGACCGTATTGATGTGCTGCAACTGGAACTGTCTTCGTTGCTTGCTAAAGCGGATCTTATTTTCGTCGCATGTGGGGTTGATGCTGGCGCTTTGTCTTCCTTGTTGCTTCAACAATCGAAAAAAAGTGGGTTGACACCTGTTGTTCTTCTTTCTCGAGATGCAGCGTTAACTTTGGGTGATCTGGGGTTACTTCAAGATAAAGTGAGCGTTATCCGCAGTGATACAACATTAGCAATAATGATTGACAAACTGCTTGAGCCTCTGGTTTCTGAGCCTTTTGTTAGAGTTGATGTTGACGAATTTAAGTCGATTGTAACGCCTGGTTCTGAAGGGTTTCTAGCTGTAACTGTTTCCTCAGGTGATGATGCATCCTTTGATACCACTGAGCAGGCTTTAATAGTTTGCCGTAATGCGATGGCTGAAAAGCAGGGTTCTGCAAATATAATGGTCAGATTAACTGGGAAAGAAGCGACTTTTAGCTTTGGTGATTATATCCGAGCAGGTGAAGCTGTTGATGCATTTTCTAGCGATACCAGTAAAGTACTTGTGAGTACTAGTTGCTCAAAAGAACTATCTGAAGGGAGCTATGAAGCGGTTGTAACTTTTATGAAGGCGTAATCATATTTAACTTGGCAGGGAAAGGAAGAGTGATATCAAAAAATTCCGCCACCGGTTCCCCGCCCACCGCCAGTGAACAAGTGAGTATTACGCGCTCGTAGCTCAGCTGGATAGAGTACCTGGCTACGAACCAGGCGG
>NZ_JAHHPR010000175.1:0-7433 GCF_024606255.1 Endozoicomonas sp. SESOKO3 | reverse complement strand
GCCAATTGCTATTTGTTCCCCGGCAGCCAAACCGCAAGCGATACCGCCACACATACCGATATTCCTCATTAGTAAGCCCGGACCACGCTTTATTTCTACAGGAAAATGACGTCTCCAATTACGGGCATCCCAGAGGAAGTTTTCGTAGAGTGATTTTTTTACGGTCAGCCCCAGAAACTTGCCAAGATTTGAATCCGTGCTGGATTCTGTTTGTGTGCCCCGATCAATTGTTTGATGACTGGGCGCTTGAGTGTTTACATTCATACTAAAGTACCTCTTGTTTCTAAATTATGAATCGTTCAAATCAATTTACCCTCACAGAGAATAAGTTTTACCGACACTTGCGATGATATATTTCACAAAGTATTCAGCGAATATTGGTAGTGTCACGTAACCTGACAGTGGAATTAAGCTGATTTATCTGATCCCTGTGACTTTGGACAGTGCCACTACGAACTAGTTCCAGTAGTAGTATTTTCAGACTCTAATCATTTATCATTTCTAAACAGTCCGCTTTACAACCCGCCTGCAAGGTATCTGGTTTGCTGCGATTTTGCCTCGCCTCTGTGTTTTAAGGGCAGGCTGTGGGGCCCTCCGTCTCTGTCAGGATAACTGTCACTGCCAATGAAGGAGCGTTGCCAAAGCCCGTTTTATCATCAAGACTCAAGTGCATCAGGTCCAGCTATCTGGACTTTTTCACTGAAAAAGGTGGAGAAATGGCACGTAAATTGTTTTTCTGGATTGCCATTGGCGGAACGCTGATCACATTGATTCTGTCGTTTTTCTGGCCCGGTATATTGTGGCTGTTTGTTTTTCTGGTACCTTACATTCTGGTTGGGGTTTTCGATCTGACCTGTACCCATCATAACGTTTTGAAAAATTATCCTGTGATTGGCCATATGCGCTACGCGCTGGAATTTATCAGTCCCGAGATCCATCAGTACTTTATCGAGTCAAATCAGAGCGGCAAACCTTTTAATCGTGAAATTCGAAACATGGTGTACTCAAGGGCCAAGGGAGTGTCTGATACCCAACCTTTTGGCACCCAGTTTGAGCTGACCGACTGCGGCTATCATCGAGCCAATCACTCCCTGAAACCCAAAGAGGTGGATGCCATCCATGGAAAAATACTGGTTGGTGAATATTCCTGTTCGCAGCCTTATCTGGCGTCAAGGCTGAATATTTCTGGCATGAGTTTTGGTGCCTTGAGTGCCAATGCTATCAGGGCGATGAATGCCGGGGCTTGCAGGGGAGGCTTTGCTCACAACACCGGGGAAGGAGGGTTAAGTCGACATCATCTGGCAGAAGGTGGAGATCTGATCTGGCAGATCGGTACAGGCTACTTTGGTTGTCGCACAAAAGAAGGTGGTTTCGACAAAAAAATATTTACTGAAAAAGTGAAGCATGGAGCCGTGAAGATGGTTGAAATAAAATTATCCCAGGGAGCCAAACCTTCTCATGGGGGCGTTCTGCCCGCCGTCAAAGTGTCGAAAGAAATTGCTGAAGCCAGGGGCGTCCCTGAAGGCGTGACGGTCATCTCTCCTCCTGCTCATTCGGCTTTTTCAACGCCCAGAGAGCTGATTTTGTTTATTGACCATCTCAGAGAGATTGCGAATAAGCCTGTGGGCTTTAAGCTCTGTCTGGGCAACAGAGTGGAATTTATGGGCATCTGTAAAGCCATGCTGGAAACCGGTTTGGCTCCGGACTTTATTACGGTCGATGGATCAGAAGGAGGGACAGGGGCCGCTCCGGTGGAGTATACGGATCGTTTGGGAATGCCAGTGAATGAAGCTCTGGTGTTTGTGAACAACTGTCTCGTAGGCGCAGGCCTGAGAGAGAAAGTAAAAATCATTGCCAGCGGCAAGGTCGCGTCGGGTTTTGACATGGTGACAAAGATCGCTCTGGGTGCCGATCTGTGTAATTCGGCCAGAGCCATGATGTTTGCTGTGGGATGTATTCAGGCATTGAAGTGCAACACTAATCAATGTCCAACGGGGGTGACCACTCAGGACCCGATCAGAGGCAAAGCCATCAATATCGCTGACAAACAGGTCAGGGTGGCCAATTATCACCGTGTGACGGTGGCCAGTTTTCTGGATATTGTTGGTGCGATGGGGCTGGAAAGCCCTGATCAGCTGAATGCGAGTCATATCTTCCGCCGTCTGGCAGATCAGACAGAGGCTTCTTACGCAACCATCTACCCTGTTTTGGAAACAGGTTTTTTGTTGAAATGTGATGATATTCCCGGGTACAGCGACCACTGGGCTCAGGCCTCGGCTGATGAGTTTTTGCCAGAGCAGCAGATATGAATGCCGACATTAACGTCGGCATTTTTTTCCGGGTTAAACAGGGTTACATCTGCTCAACGGTCTCAATGCCGAGCAGGTCAAGGCCTGTCTTGAGGATATGGGCAGTCAGGGCACAGAGTTGCAAGCGACTGTTTTTAACGGGTTCGTTGACCCCTTCTTTGTTAACCGGGCAGTTTTCATAAAAGCTCATGAATGCACCAGACAGATCATAAAGGTAGCTGCACAGTACGTGAGGGGTTCCTTCACGAGCCGCTTGCTCAATGGTTTCACTGAAGCGGTTAAGCTTCAGAGCCAGATCTCTCTCAGAAGGCTCTTCAACCAGAATATCACCGGTGAGGTCCGATTCAGCTACTCCGGCCCTGCGGAAAATGCTCTTAATACGGGTGTAAGCGTAGAGCAGGTAAGGCGCGGTGTTGCCCTCGAAAGCCAGCATGGTGTCCCAGTCGAAAACATAATCGCTGGTGCGGTTTTTGGACAGGTCAGCGTATTTTACCGAGCCCATGGCAACGGCTTTGATGACTTTAAACTTTTGTTCTTCGCTGAGATCAGAGGCTTTGCTGGCAATCAGTCTGGCTGCACGCTCTTCCGCTTCGTCCAGCAGATCCACCAGTTTGATGGTAGTACCGGCACGAGTTTTGAACGGTTTGCCATCCTTACCCAGCATCATACCGAAGGCATGATGTTCGGTGCGGGTGTCTTCATTAACGAAGCCTGCTTTGCGGGCAATGGTGAAGATCTGCTCAAAGTGCTGTCCCTGGCGAGCATCAACATAGTAAAGAACACGGTCAGCATTTAAGGTGTGGGTTCGATGACGCAGTGCTGCCAGATCGGTTGTGGAATAGAGGAAGCCGCCGCCAGACTTTTCGACGATGACACCCATTGGGTCACCGTCTTTATTCTTGAATTCATCCAGAAAGACCACTTTGGCACCCTGGTCTTCACTTAACAGATCTTTGCTGGCCAGTTCATTAATAATGGCAGGCAGGCTGTCATTGTACGCGCTTTCACCCATGACGTCAGACGGTGTCAGGGAAACATTCAGTCGTTCATAGACTTCCTGGTTGTGAGACAGCGTGATATCAACCAGTTTTTTCCAGAGTTTCAAACAGTGTTCATTGCCAGACTGTAATGCGACTACGTACTCACGGGCTTTTGTGGCAAACGCTTCGTCATCATCAAAACGTTTTTTGGCTGCCTTGTAGAAGGCTTCCAAATTTGAGAGCTCCATAGCCTGAGCTTCCTGGCTATCGTGCTCCAGCTCTTCGAGGTGAGCAATCAGCATACCGAACTGAGTACCCCAGTCTCCCAGGTGATTCTGGCGAATGACTTTGTGGCCCAGAAATTCCAGAGTACGAGCGGTGGCATCACCAATGATGGTAGAGCGAATGTGGCCAATGTGCATTTCTTTGGCAACATTAGGCGCAGAGTAGTCGACAATTACGGTTTCCGGACTGTCGACAGTGTTTACTCCGGAACGATCGTCTTTTACTGATTCTTCCAGTCCGGCAGCGAGCCACTGTGGATCGAGGTAGATATTGATGAAGCCGGGTCCGGCAATTTCAGTTTTTTCAGCAATACCTTTCAGGTCCAGATTGTCTTCCACTTTCTGAGCCAGGTCTCGAGGCTTGAGTCCCATTTTCTTTGCTGCTGACATCACTGCATTGCACTGATAGTCACCGAAGTTGGCCCGTGCGCTTTGGCGAACCATGGGAGGAGTATCTTCCGGGGCTCCGGCGGCGATCAATGCTTTGATGACTCTGTCTTCAAGCAGTTTAAGAATATTCATGGAAAAAAAGTCCTTGGTCTGAAACTTGTTTGCGATGATTTTTTTCGCTCAAGGCTGCTCATCGGGAAAAATACTTTGCACTGTCTGTGTTTCATTGTTGATTCTGGCCAGTGGCAGCCCTGTTCTGCAAAAAAGCAGGGTGTCGAAAGTGATGGTGACTGAAAAGCAACCTTTCAGCCTTGGCATCGTCGCAAGGTGAGTGTCAGGCAGCTTATGGGCTTGCCGCGGTCAGGTGCTGACTGAAGCCGTTCATGACTCACCGTGTGAGAGGAAGATGGAGTGGCTGATGAGAGTGATTTCATAGCCGGAAATGATAGCGAATAAAGTCGCTTTGAGACAATAGCCAGTCTCCGGCAATCGTGATAACAGGGCAAGTCGAGTGCTGTCACTCAGTGTTAGCAATCAATGGATTATGCCCCCGTAATTCATAAACGAACATTTTCTTATCACGACATGCGACTATCGCATAGTGGCCACTGTAGCTGATGAACTGGATTGGGGCACCGTGGGAAATGATCGCTTTTTGGACCCATTCTCCATCCGTTTGCTGACCATGGATTATTAACGTCTCTACAGCGATGGTCAATACGTGGCGGCTATCAGGGCTGAATATGGCTGTGACAACATTTTTACCATGGAAAATGACAGCCGTTTTGTGCCACAACCCAAGCTTCAGACCATGGATCATCGCAGTGCCATCTGAACTGGTGGTTACCACATGGCGGCCATCGTGGCTAAAGTTGGCCGACGTGACCTTGCCCTTATGGCGAATGGTGGCTTCAATCACCCATGATCCATTATCGTCCTGGTACAGGATTTTTACCTTGCCATCTTCACTGGCGGTTAACACATAACGTTCATCGGGGCTGAAGGCAGCTGATATGATTTGGTCGTCATGGGAAATGGTAATTTCATGCTCCCACGATCCATCGTCTTCCTCACCATAGATGGTTACCGCGCGCCCGCTGGTGATTAGCAGACGGTGACTAGTGCGACTGATGATGGCTGATTTGACCCGATTATCATTGAACGCAAGCTCTTTTTCTTGCCACAGCCCATTATCCAACAGACCGTGAAGTCTTAATTTTTGATCTTCGCTGATGGTCACCACATGACGGTTATCGAAGCTGAAGAAGGCTTTCAGAACCGGACTATCAACAGTAATGATCGTTTCTGGTTCCCATGAGCCATTCTTCAGACCATAGATTTTCGCTGTGTTATCGTAACAGGCAATGACCAGATGTTGGCCATCGTAGCTAAATTGCGCTGATTCGATGCAATTATCCAAAGATATAAGCTCTTTTTCTTCCCATAATCCATCGTCCTTCAGAGTCAGGATTTTCGCCGTTCCATCCCAACTGGCCGTCACCAGATATTGGTTATTGGGGCTGAAGGCGATTGATTTGATCTGATTTTCGTGGCTAATGGTGACTTCTTCTTGCCAGGATCCGTCGTCCTTCTCACGACAGATTTTCCCCGTAAAGTCGTAGGAAATGGTCACCAGACGGTGTTCATCTTTACTGAAGCGGACTTCTTCGACCCAACGATTATGGGAAATTATGGTTTTTTCTACCCAGCTGAATTCAGACTGTGATTCATCGAAATGGCGGGCATAAATTCTTGCCTTTTTATCCATACCGGCAACCGCTATATAGAGACCATTGAGGATGGTTCTGACAGACATGATATCGTGATCATAGACAATGGTGGCTTTTGTACCGACTTCAAATTGTTCACATTTAGACATCAATCTGGTTTGGGTGAAGTAGAATAAAGCAGGAAAATAAGTTTTCTCCCGGTGTTCCATGAGTGACTTAATTAGCTGTTTATCATTCGTAAATAGCTGCAACCATTGAGTGAGTTGTTTCACTTCTTCTGTAGGAAGAGCCCTCTTAAGTCGATCTTGGTGTGGTGAAGTAAATCGGCGATACCACACCTTTGCAAGCGCATGGTTATCTTCAATGGTCTGGTGAAAGTGAGTACATACCTGCTGTAAACGGGCAACATCCCTAAGCGTTAAAAAGCCAATAATTTGCTCTTGTATTTCGATGGGCAAACAGATTAACAAGGATTCTTGGCTGTCAGGTACCGAGACAGTTCTACCCCAACCACTACCGGTTGGTGTTTCTAATTGAACTTGATTGGCAGTTACTGAGAGTAAGCCTTCATTGTTGGAGATGCTCGCTATTTTAGGCATATCAGGCTTCACCTGAGTTATTCATTGTCTATTTCCCTGAGACTGACCTGGCTGTTTTCCAGATGAATCCTGCCGGTAAAAAATCCATCGTAGTTATTCTGGGCGGCATTGTGGTCGACGATCAGCAGCAGACTGTCGGGCAAGTATTTTTTAAGCATCCTCTGTGCCTGTTGCACTGAAATCTGGTCCATCCCGGCGAAAATTTCATCCAGTATGGCCACTTCAGGACGCCGGTTAATCACCGAGAGGAGTGCCAGTTTTTTAATCTGGCCGCCACTGAGCTGATCTTTCCAGTTACGTTCGTCGTGAAGCTGTTCTTTCAGAAGGTGCCACTGATCTTCGGAGTAGAAATCGATCTCCTTTAACAGGTTGATCAGTTCCTGATCGGTGAGGTCGGTTCTGTGCTTTGGGTTTCGCAGAGCAGGATGCGGGTCGTCCGGGTCACCTTCCAATCGTAACGTGACCAGTTCTCTCAGGGTTATGTTGGGTGGAATGTAGGTCAGCTGTTCGGCGTGGAAGACTTCAGGCAACTCGCCATTGGCAGTGGTGTAAGTGACATTGCCCGTCGCCCATATACCATTGCCGACTTCTCTTCTGATCTTTGAAAGCAGGCTGCTCTTGCCACTGCCGGAAACACCGGAAACCGCAAAATAGCCCTTGGGAAGGGTTAATGCCTGGTCGGTCATCAGTACACCTTCAGGATGCCCCATGGAGAAAGCTTCCAGACGGATGGCTACCTCATCCCCTTTTTGAGCCCGATAGTCAGGCTGTTGCCACAGTTCCCTGGGGGAGCGTTTTATTTCCGCTCCCAGTGAGTGAATACTGTCTACCGCTTTATTGAAGCTAAGCAGGGTATCGACGTTGTCAGCGTGCCATGATAAGGCACTGGAAACACTGTCAGTGGCGAAAAGAAGTGCCTGATAATCACCGTATACCACTTCTCCAGTACTCATCTTCCTGGCAATGAGAAGGCTTTTGGCAACGAAGTCGATAAGGCTTTTTACAGTGCCCCAGCTACCTGAAATCAGTCCTGCTTTAGACTGGCTGGCTTCTGTCTCCCGAACTGCCTGCAGCAGCTCGGCATACTTTTCTGCCTCAGAGTGTGAGACGGATTGCCCATCTTTGTAGTAGGCATCAGTGC
>NZ_JAHHPR010000174.1:0-1235 GCF_024606255.1 Endozoicomonas sp. SESOKO3 | reverse complement strand
CGTCTATTACCATTGAGGGCAGCAATGATAACCCGGAAGAGATTGAAATCTCCGGAACCCATATTGATGAAAATCAGGATGGCGCGGTGGTAGGTACATTGTCCACCACCGACAAAGACCTTTCTGATACTCACACTTACACCGTCGATGACCATCGCTTTGAAGTGGTAGATGGCGATCTCAAACTGAAAGAGGGCATAGCCCTTGATCACGAAACCGATGAATCCGTTGATGTTGAGGTGACAACCAGCGATGTTGATGGTGCAACCTATTTAGAGAGCTTTACCATTGAAGTCAACGACATCAACGAAGCCCCCGTCTCCTTGGACAGCTCTACCACAATTACTGAAGACTCCCTCTATCGCTTCACCCTGAGCGACTTCCCCTTCAGTGACCGGGACAATGCTGACGCGCTGGAAGTAGTCGTTATTGAGACCATTCCAGTCATCGGATCACTGGAACTCAACGGCACTAAGGTATCTGAAGGCGACGCCATCAGTCGGGCTGACATTTCTGCGGGCTTGCTGACGTTCCTGTCTGAAGCCAATGAAAGTGGAAATAACTACACCCAATTTAACTTTCGGGTAAACGACGGTGAGCTTTCTTCTGATATCCAGACTTTCACGGTCAGCGTCACTCCAATAGACGATGCTCCTTTTGCAGGGAATGTTGACCTGGGATCAACCCTGGAAGACACCTCCTATGTCATCACTGCTGCTGATCTTTTGGCTTCAGCCAGTGACATTGATGGTGATAGCTTGAGCATTCAGTCGGTCACTCTGGCAGACCCTGCGACAGGTCATCTGGCAGACAATAATGACGGCACCTGGAGCTATACTCCCACGGCTCATTATTTCGGTGACGATGTCACTTTTAACTTCACAGTGTCAGATGGATCCTCAGGGGATGAAGCCAGTGCATCAGCCACTCTTGACGTCATTTCTGTCAATGATGCGGCTGTAGTCACAGCAGGAGGGACTCTCACTTACACAGAAAACGACGGCGATCAAGTAATAGAGGGTCATATCACGCTGACAGACATTGACTCTGTCACAATAGAGAGCGCCACGATCACGATCAGTAGCAATTTCGTGCCAGATGAAGACAGACTGGCGTTCAACGATCACAACGGGATTTCCGGAAGCTGGGATTTATCAACCGGCACCCTGACGCTCTCTGGTACCGCAACGGTCGCGGAGTACCAGGCAGCACTGAGAACAGTCACCTACTCAAAC
>NZ_JAHHPR010000173.1:0-1978 GCF_024606255.1 Endozoicomonas sp. SESOKO3 | reverse complement strand
GTACAGGAGCAGCAACTGAACAAAGCCCACCCCCCGATATCCCCGGAGCGATTTATCTTGACACATCGGTTGGTCTCCATAATTCCCTCTCTGTTAATGTCCCTGATGTTTCCCCTGAACACCGCTCTCCTGATTGCTTTATCAATCAAACCAATACAACAACTGGCTGCCCCCCTCTAGATGCAGTGGGTGCAGAGACACCCAATAGAACCGGGGAACAAAATTGTTACGAGTCAGTGGGTTGGGTAGATAGCCAGAGGCGGCCAGGTGATCGCACATCGGACGATAGGTATAAAAAGAGAGGCTACACCGGGCTGCAAGTTTATGACAAAAGCCAGCTAATAGTTTGTGACGAGACAGAGTACTGGGAGGATGGCCGACAGCATCGATGCCGTTCGGCCTTCAAAAATGCTGAAGAACTGGCTTTTCACAAAAGAGCTTTTCATGAGCAGGTAGCCTGTGACGAGACAGTGGTCGGGCAAGATGGCGAGGCGCAGCCATGCAGGATACTCTTCAAAAATGCTGCAATGCTATTGCTTCACAAGGTGTTGGTTCACACAAAAACTATTACAGACACCAAGCTTAATGGTACGAAGCCGAATGATGACCATATCGATCACCTGTATCTTCCAGAAGATAGAAAGTGATTCGGCTTCCAACCAGACTCAAATCACGCTATTCAGAGGGCATAGAGTTTTGAAAAAATTACTCACAGCGGCACTGTTTTTGCTGTTCCCTCTGTCTGCCATCTGCCAGACCGAATCGTTTACAAGAAGTTTTTTTGTTGAGCTTCATCAGGATGGAAACTCGCCAAAAGGGAGCTTTGCTATTAAGCGAGACCAGCAAACATTGCCAGGCACCTCGTCATACCTTGCCGATACAAACAGCTACGCCGAATCAATTTTTCCGCATGATGACCAACCACGCAGACTCGGGGGCTTCGGGTTAAGAACGTCCTTTTCTGAGTCGATATCGTGGGAATTGATATACGCCGCTGGTTCGCTGGTTGCTTACCAACTGGTTATGACTTCCCATGACAGTGCTCTGAGCACCAAAGCTCATTCATGGATACCCGTAGAAGCCTTTTTAGCGGTCGGCTGGCTTTTACAAAGTTATTGGAACACCGATTCACCCATGTTCAGTCCAACAAATAAACTGGAGGCCAGTCAGGATGACCCGTTTGCAATCACTACTATGGTGCTCCCCGGAAATGGCAAAAAACAAAGACAGCAAAAAAACGAGCAAACAGAATCATCCGGTCGGCAAGCCTCTGGAACATCCGCCCAAATCACAGGCTCTGTCAAAAGACCCCGGCATTCCGGCTCTGGCGGCGGTAACGAAGAGCCGGAACAACCTCAACATACTCTCGGCTTAGATTGTTACGTCGATTCCTGTCATGGCGTTTGTAAACTTCGACAATCCTCCCATAACGAAGGGCCTGCTGATTGGTCGCTGAATCCTGTAGCAAATTCGACAGGCAACACAGGAGCAGCATCCGAACAAAGCGTGCTTTTCACACGATTGACTCTTTTGCGGCAGCGGCAGATAGGCCTGATGGTCCGGGTGGCTCAGAATCTGCGGCATCAGGAAAGAATGTCCGTCACTAAGCGATCGAACGATGGAAATACGCTCAAATCACTGCAAAGATCATCCACCGGTAACTCAGCCCTTCTGCTTCCCTCCAGGCAAGAAATAGAGGCAGCAGCTTCCACTTTTATTTCAAACTGTCCCCAAATAGCGAATTGTCTTACTGATCCAGCGAGTCAGGAAGCTGCGATTAACATGGCAGCTTTGCATACCTTGTATTCCATACCTTATTCTGATGATTCGCAAGAACCAAAAAGAGAGTCAAAAAAGGCTTTATGTGCATTTGTAATAAATCATATTGAGCGTTTCAATATCATTTTTCCCTATATAGCGGTCCCCGGTTGTGGTCGTTTAAAGCCTGAAAGATTTCTGGCTGTTATGCTCTCTCTAT
>NZ_JAHHPR010000172.1:0-2028 GCF_024606255.1 Endozoicomonas sp. SESOKO3 | reverse complement strand
CCGGTTGTGGTCGTTTAAAGCCTGAAAGATTTCTGGCTGTTATGCTCTCTCTATGCGAAGGCGCTTATCAAGGCGCTTTTCCAAAAACAGTTATCGGTATTGGTTCGGGGCAAGCATTTCTTGAAAAATGTTTTAGTTTGATGGGAGACGTTGATGTGAAATGCTATGACAAAAAACCATTAACTAACTTTTTACCTGTTGAAAAAGCTAAGTTCCCAAAAGATATTGACAAGTGCCTGCCTGATGATTGCAGTCATAGTTTACTGGTTTCAGCCTATCCACAAGGGTATTTAGGTCCCGTGCTTTCGGAATTTATTCGGCGCGGAGGGGAAATGCTCTGCACCACAGTTGAGGGTTGTTTGTTTAGTGATATGCATGAAGGATATGAAGACAATCCTGAGGTTCTCTGGGACGGGATTGAAAAGTTAAGGAAGAAGAATAGAGAGTGCTTTGAAGTTAAATTAACTGATTACACGTTGATGGGGCCTCCATCACGTATCCAGTTTTACAATTGGCCATCAAGTGTTAAGCAGCTTATGCTTGATTCCCTGGATTTAAACGGTTTGTGTTCTGATATCAGTTTTCCTCGATCCCCGAGACCAAGTTCCCATTATTAAAAAAAACTCAATCCGCCAGCGAAAGTTATACAGAGATGCAATCTTTCGTTTTTGAAAGAAAAGACGCTTATCTTCTTGAATTACCACTTTTCAGGCCTACCCTTTTCGAATCAACAAACACAAAATGAAGGTAAGGATAGAGTTTTGAAAAAATTACTCACAGCGGCACTGTTTTTGCTGTTCCCACTGTCTGCCATCTGCCAGACCGAATCATTTACAAGAAGCTTTTTTGTTGAGCTTCATCAGGATGGACACTCTCCAAAAGGGAGCTTTTCTATTAAGCCAGACCAGCAAACATTGCTGGGCATCCCGTCATACCTTGCTGATACAAACAACTATGACGAATCAATTTTTCCGCACAATGACCAACCACAGAGACTCGGCGGTTACAGGGTAAAAACGTCCTTTTTTGAGTCGATCTCGTGGGAATTGATATACGCCGCTGGTGCGCTGGTTGCTTACCAACTGGTTATGACTTCCGATGACAGTGCTCTGAGCACCAAACCTCATTCATGGATTCCTGTAGAAGCCTTTTTTGCGGTCGGCTGGCTTTTACAAAGTTATTGGAACACCGATTCGCCTATGTTCAGTCCGATAAATAAACTGGAGGCCAGTCAGGATGACCCGTTTGCAATCACCACTATGATGCTCCCCGGAAATAGCCAAAAACAAAGCCAGCAAAGAAACGAGCAAACAGAATCATCCGGCCAGCAAGCCTCCGGAACATCCGCGCAACTGACAGGTTCTGTCACCAGACTCCAGCATCTCGGCTCTGGCGGCGGTAACGAAGAGCCGGATCAACCTCAACATACTCTCGGCTTAAATTGCCACGTCGATTCCTGTCATGGCGTTTGTAAACTTCGACAATCATCCCATATCGACGGGCCTGCTGATTGGTCGCTGAATCCTGAAGCAAATTCTACGGGCGATACAGGAGCAACATCCAAGCAAAGCTTGCTTTTCACACCATCGACTCATTTGCGGCATCGGCAGACAGGCACAACGACCCACAAGGCTAAATTTCGGCGGCATCTGGAAAGAAAATTCCTGAAAGCTGAAAATTTGCTCAGATTATCCTCATTCATTGGTAACTCAGACTATATGCCTTCCACCCGAAGGCAAGCATTAGAAGCAGCAGCTTGCAGTTGTGTTTTAAACCACCTCAATATAGCGTATTGCCTTGCTGATCCAGAGACTAAGGCTGCTGCGACTAAACTGGTATCTTTGTATACCTTGTATTCCTTACCTCATTCGGATGATTCGCAAGAACCAAAAAGAAAGTCAAAAAAGGCTTTATGTGAACTTGTGATCGATAATACTAAATATTTCCATATCATTTTTACCTACATAGCGGTTCCCGGTTGTGGTCGTTTAAAGCCTGAAAGATTTCTGGCTGTTATGCTCTCTCTAT
>NZ_JAHHPR010000171.1:0-2452 GCF_024606255.1 Endozoicomonas sp. SESOKO3 | reverse complement strand
GCCTGTGGGATGTGCAGAAGATTAAACCGTTCATCAGTAAAGATTCTGATGGCTGTTTCAGCGGCAAAACGTACACCATATAGAGAGCTTGCTAACAACCCGGGCAAAATTTCTGTAAAAATCTTACCCGCTTCAATAAAGATTTTTTCCTCCGGCTTTTTGGTCGATGCATATTGAATAACCGGCTTATCACTTGAGTCTGTTTGCGAGGCTTCGGATGACTGACTCTGGTAGGACTGGTAGCTGTCTAGCCGCATACCCACTAGTGATTCCAGATAACCGGCATAATGGAAGCCAATGATACGCGCTCTCATGAAATGATCATGAGCGCTAGTGAGAACTCTTTTGCGACCGGTTAATACTATCCGCTGACTGTCAGGACTTATTTCTGCATTCAGGAGTGTTAGTCCAGCCAGGCAATGAAACCAGCCTAACATCTGTAGTGATACAGGATCCGTTTTATTTTCATATTGGTCTATGTGTTGTTTTAATTTCAGATAGCCAACTTCCCGGGCATGCTCAATAGCAAGAATAAAAGCACTTTCGTTACCCTTTCTGAACTGTTTCATGCTGGAAATGTTAAAGACAGCAAAGTCGATGTCTTTTGGTGTTGAATGAATATCATTCTTCTCGACTGGCTTATACAATATATGACTTTCAAACCATTGGCGTAATTGTTTCCAATCTTTTGAATCACTCTGGAGTTTTTTTGCCTTTTCTGGATTTCCACCGATTTGTCTTATGTTATACTCGTGAATCAGCAAAAGGACGTTGTACCATTCTGATGCATCCTTGGTAACCAATTCAGGAAATAAGCTAATTAATTTTTCTAGAAATTGTAAGTCATGACCAAAATGATGGGTGGTCAAGCTGGCTTGGATATTGATGGGAAGGGCTTTAAGATGAGGGAAAAAAGGCTTTTCTTCTGGTGAACCATTCAGATGAAAAGCAAGTTTTATGATATCTGCGCATGCCCGTTTTTCAGGATGAATATCTTCAATGAGTTGAGCCAGTTTTTTTCTGAGAAATATGATGTTTAATGAGTTCGATGAAATATAGCCCTGCACAGAAAAGCGCATGATAATTGACGATAGAGACAGACTATTAAATTTAAGCAAGTCCATTCGACCAGTGGCAAAGTGCAGTACCAATCTTAATATTGCTTCCGTATGTGCTTCCTTTGACACTTCCGCTGCCATTACCGCAGCTGCTATCGATTCCGTTCGAGCTTCTAATGACGCGGTGGTCTCTCGTTTAGTTTCTATTTCCACTTTTATTTCTGCTATCGCTTCCGCTGCTTCCTTTGCAGCTGCCTCTGCAGCCTTTTTTGCCGCTATTTTTGCTGCCACTAACGCCATCTTTGACGTATTCATTTTCACCGCTGCTGTATGCTTTTCTGCTTCCACTTGCCCATTCACTGTTGCCGCTTTCAATGTCGCCGTTGCCGTTGCCGTTGCCGTTGCCGTTGCAGACGCTTCCGCCGCCGCTGCTTCAGCTGCCGCTACCACTGCCGCTACCGCTAGCACTTGTTCATGCTGTTCGTCTGACAGCTGTTGCTGATTTATAAATGTCTCGCCCATTCGGGTCAAAATATTATCAACTGCGACGTCAGAACCTTTAGTCGGAAGTTGCTCCAAAAACTCTCTGAGTAGACGTATGGAAGGTGTTACCGTACCTGGAATCTTACGTTGCGGTTTTTTCAGATAAGTGTCTGCATCAAAGGCCAGTTTCAGTTCGAAAGGCTTTGGAATCAGTAACAGCCATTTGAGTAATATTCCGGCCAGAACCGCTGAATTTGGCTCTAATTCCAATAAGATCTCAATAGACTGTGACACTCCAGACAATGCAGAGAGACAGGCTCTTACTTTTGCATCAGGCTCTCCCTCCATACCATATTCAAAAAACAGCATGAGCATCCTTGCGTAAGGTAAGCAGAAGTGTTGAGAAAGTAAAATAGCCTCCTTTATCTTTTTGGCATTGAACTTGACTTCCGGACTAAAGGACAACTCTATGGTTTTGTCATCATCTGACATTTTGGCCCTCATCATGGCCAGTGCTTTCAAAAAATAGTAGTAGCCTATTCCTAGCTCGTTTATTGAATTTTTATTGTTTTCTAAAGCCTTTTTGAATGCCGAGATCTTTTTTTCTGTCTGTTCTAAAAAAAAAACCGGGTTTTCCTGAATTAGTCTGACTTCCTGAATAATATTGTTATCCAGTTGAAATAAATGCTGGATATATATCCGTTCACTGAACGCTTCTTTTGATACCCTGATACCTGGCTTTAAGTATTTTGGCTGTCTTGTTACACTTACTGCTCTTTTTGCTTTCTCAGGAGTTGCATCTCTTCCAGAGGTGAGTTGCGCCGAAGTGGTTGAAGTAGAGGAAGCCAATACTGGCACCGGAACCTCTTTGATTTGAACAAAATTCCTTGAAAGCAGTAAAGACCGGGCAA
>NZ_JAHHPR010000170.1:0-1280 GCF_024606255.1 Endozoicomonas sp. SESOKO3 | reverse complement strand
AGTATGTGTTATCTTTATTTGGTTTTTTTATCGCCAAAGAATATAGAAGCATTCATCTTTTAAGCTATCACCTGTCTAGTCTGATAATAAGTGTTTGAAATGATCTCTGATTTTTTTCTTTTCAAATCTGGGAGTAATGTTAAGGGGTAGGAAGTAATGAATTACGAAATTTGGCAAACTCAGTCATGTGATGTCATCTCATTGAAAGATCAATTTAATGCTGAAACTGTTAATGATTTAAGACCTTATTTTGACTATTTGATCAAAGATTGTGCTGGAGATGTTCTTGTGGACATGATTTCCGTTAAAAAGCTTGATCCTTCTGGTGTAGGTGCATTGCTCTTTCTTTATAAGCGTTTAAAAATTGAAAACAGGAAGCTGGCTTTGGTAGGCGTTAATGGTAAGCCAGGTGAGCTTCTGAGCATGTTAAGAATTAATAGATCGATTAAGCAATATAATAATATGGAAGATTATTTCTCCAACTACTAAAAAAATGATAAGATAGTACCTTGGCGTTTATTAATACTCTTTCAATATCTGGCCAGTGACACCTTCCGACTTTAATTTTTGAAAGATGGCGTTGATCTTTCTTTCATGTTTTTCGGCAGACTTACTGAACATGAACATTACAGGAACACAGTCGAATGTTTTTTCTGTCACAAATAATCCCCGCAAACCGGGTTTTAATGAGGTGGCGAGCAACCAGTTCGTCTATCAGTGCTGCGTCATTACGACCTTTCTCCAGAAGCTTCAAAACATGCATTTTATCTCTGGTATTCTTACGAATCACTTCTCCCGATTGAAAGTAAGGTTCAAAAGTTTTATACGTACCGTTTTGCACCACCCCGAATTACTTTCACTTAACTGGACAATGACTTCTCCGTGCTCGCAAGAGGAAACTTTCCCGGACACTCTGTCTCGCCATTGAGGGTAGCTCGGGGCTTCCAGATCCAGACTGCCATTTCCTACCATGTAAATAAGCCGGTTGAAAGGGTAGTATTCTTCCTTGAAGTCATAGGCACTCCTTTGGCTAATGGCTTCAAGGGTTTTCTGGACAATGCCTTTTTTATTATCGATCCGGAAAAGAGGAGGATAGTTTGTTGGAAACAGCCCTGTTGAGATGGAGATCCTGTTCTTATCTGCCATAGCGAGTGTGTCGGGTAGAAAGAGGAAAAAGAGCAGAATCTGTAATCCTATCTTTTTTTGTTGATGATCACTCGCATTTCAGGTCTCGAACTATGTCGGGGGTGTACTACCAATATCGATCATTGGACCCAAGT
>NZ_JAHHPR010000169.1:0-12027 GCF_024606255.1 Endozoicomonas sp. SESOKO3 | reverse complement strand
TACCAACGTCGTGTAGTACATGGTAATGGTTACCCAGCTTCAGGTGGAAATTATTAGCTTTAAATCCGGCGTAGATACCCGGAAAACGAATTTCTGGTGCGTTGTACTCTGGTCCATTCTGGTAGACGGTGGCGTAGCCCGTTGGTGTCATCATTTCAATCATGAAGAGCAGAGCAAAAGAGAGAAGCTTTAACAGTCTTCTGTGACAAACAAGCATATAGCTGGTGTAGATCCCATTTGATAATTATTAATTTGTTAGTCAGGATTGACCTGTTAAATAGTATTTTTTATTTATACTCATTGAATCAATTGTTACGATCCCTATGGAGCCAGAGGAAAAATAGCAGTGGGTTCAGGATGTAGCAAGAATGGATTTTTGTGCAATTTGACTGTTGGTTTTGAATTCGTGATATTTACTATCCTGATCGGGAATAAATAGATTGATATCAGGTTGGTTGTGTGTGCAGATATTCTAGAAGAGCCGGAGGAAAAACACCTCTGGTTTAACTGTTTTTAAGCTACTAACCTGATGGCTTAATCACTTTCTTGATTTCAGGGTTGTGTCTGTTTTTACTGTTAACAAGCATTAAAGTCACGTAGACTACCTTCTCAACAGTCTGACCATTTGATACTTTATTTAATCCAGGCTTTTAAAGTCAGGATGGCCAATCTGATAGTGTCCTGAACAACGAGGCGTTGCGTAAAGCCTGTTTCAATCAATTTAATTACAGCATCACCGACATTAAAGCCAACTATCTTAATTTATCCAGCCAGCCTCTGCCCTGAACTTGGATAGAGAGGACTAATCAGTGGTGGGAGGATGTCACACTGCTTTATAGCCTTTATTCAATGTATAAATGGTATTCTTAACACCCTGAACAATGACAAAACTCGCTTTTACCTGTCGCCCTGTGTATCCGGGTCACTGACAACCGTTTATGAGTTGAGAGGGCACAGCAAACATTATATCGTAAAGATCCATAGTGGCAGGGTCTGAGTGTTTTAGAGTATGGACAGCCTCTGATTACTTTGTACGCACATTCGGATAATTTGAACAGATTTTCTGTTTTATTGACAGTGATCTTGATGTATCATCGGCGGGATTCTTTCCATCCACCCAATACACTCGGATCGGTAACAGGTAATGCTGAGAATCGCCCAAGAAGCCCTCACTTTCGATGATGTCCTGCTTCTGCCCGGATATTCAGAAGTTCTCCCCAAAGATGTCTCTCTGACCACCAAGCTGACCCGCGAAATCGAGCTGAAAATTCCTCTGATCTCGGCAGCCATGGATACTGTGACTGAAGCCCGTCTGGCCATTGCCATGGCTCAGGAAGGGGGCATTGGCATCATTCACAAGAATATGACCGTTGCTCAACAGGCAAATGAAGTTCGTAAGGTCAAAAAGCATGAAAGCGGTGTCGTCAAGGACCCCATTACAATAGATTCCACTGCGTCGGTCAGGGATCTTCTTGAATTGACCGGTCGTCATAAAATATCCGGAGTGCCCGTTCTGGATGGCAGCGATCTGGTCGGTATTGTCACCAGTCGTGACGTCCGTTTTGTCTCCAATCTGGATATGGTTGTGGCTGATATTATGACGCCTAAGGACAGGCTGGTTACTGTGAAGGAAGGAACCGATCAGGAAGCTGTTCGCAAGTTGCTTCATAAGCATCGTATCGAGAAGGTGCTGGTAGTGAGTGAGGCTTTTAATCTGGTCGGCATGATGACCGTAAAAGATATCAAGAAAGCTCAGGATTATCCTAACGCCAGTAAAGATTCTCACGGCCAGCTGAGAGTGGGTGCTGCAGTAGGCACAGGACCTGAAACCCCTGAGCGTGTTGCTGCTCTGGTCGATGCCGGTGTCGACGTAGTGATCGTTGATACTGCCCACGGCCATTCCAAAGGCGTTATTGAGAGGGTTCGCTGGGTTAAGGAAACCTATCCTCACGTACAGGTCGTCGGCGGCAATATTGCTACCGGTGCAGCCGCCAAAGCCCTGGCCGATGCTGGTGCCGATGGCGTGAAAGTGGGTATTGGTCCTGGCTCCATTTGTACCACTCGTATCGTGACCGGTATTGGCGTACCCCAGATCTCGGCAGTAGCCAATGTTGTGGCAGCGTTGCAAGGAACCGGCATCCCGGTGATCGCTGATGGTGGGATTCGCTTCTCCGGTGACCTGGCTAAAGCCATCGTAGCGGGTGCCAGTGCGGTCATGCTGGGTAGTATGTTGGCAGGTACCGAGGAAGCTCCGGGTGAAGTTGAGCTTTATCAGGGCAGAAGTTACAAAGCTTATCGTGGCATGGGTTCACTTGGTGCCATGGCTCAGGCTTCCGGCTCCAGTGACCGTTACTTCCAGAGTGCAGAAGCCGGTGCCGAGAAGCTGGTCCCGGAAGGTATTGAAGGTCGTGTACCTTACAAAGGGCCGCTGAATGCCATTGTCCACCAGATGGTGGGTGGTCTGCGTGCAGCAATGGGATACACCGGTTCAGCAGATATGAAGACCATGCGTACGGTGCCCGAGTTCGTTCGGGTGACCAATGCGGGTATGAAAGAGTCTCATGTCCATGATGTGACCATTACCAAAGAAGCGCCCAATTACCGGGTGGGTTAATTTGACCATTCCCCTGAACTGTTGGCTATAGCATCCGCAGTTTAATGCCGGATCAGTAACAGGTCTTCGCACACCATGTAGAGGATCTGTTGCTGGTCATAGCAGTTATCTAATGTTGAGAAGACACATGTTAGAGGATATTCACGCCGAACGAATTCTGATTCTGGACTTCGGTTCCCAGTACACCCAGCTGATCGCCCGACGTGTACGTGAGATAGGTGTTTATTGTGAGCTGCATCCCTATGATATGGATGAGCAGGCTATTGTTGAGTTTGCCCCCAAGGCTGTGATTCTTTCGGGTGGACCTGAGTCCGTGACTGGGGACGCTTCGCCCCGTGCACCTCAGGCTGTTTTTGAACTGGGTGTGCCAGTGCTGGGTATCTGCTACGGTATGCAGACTATGGCTGAGCAGATGGGCGGCAAGGTATCGACCTCGAATCTGCGTGAATTCGGTTATGCCGAAGTAAATCTGGAAAACAAGGTCAGGCTGTTCGATGGCATTGAAGACCATGTCAATGAGCAGGGACGTCTGAGTCTGGATGTCTGGATGAGCCATGGTGACAAGGTGTCCCAGCCACCCGAAGGCTTTGTGGTCGCGGCTTCTACCGACTCCTGTCCTCTCGCAGCCATAGCCTGCGAAGAGAAGCAATACTACGGTGTCCAGTTTCATCCTGAGGTGACTCATACCAAGCAGGGCGGTCGTATTCTGGAACGTTTTGTCATTGATATTGCCGGCTGTCAAAAGCTCTGGACGCCAGGACAGATTATTGAAGATGCTATCGCCCGTGTTCGTGAACAGGTGGGTGATAAGACCGTGCTATTGGGGCTCTCCGGTGGTGTTGATTCCAGTGTTGTGGCAGCGCTTCTGCACAAGGCAATTGGTGATCAGCTGGTTTGTGTCTTCGTCGATAATGGTCTGCTTCGTCTGAACGAAGGTGATCAGGTGATGGCCATGTTCGCAGAGAACATGGGGGTGCGTGTTATCCGTGCAGATGCTGAAGAACTGTTTCTGGAGAAGCTGAAAGGCGTTCAGGATCCGGAGGCCAAACGCAAAATTATTGGTAACACCTTTATTGAAGTCTTTGATCAACAGGCTGTGGCACTGGACAATGTTCAGTTCCTGGCACAGGGCACTATCTATCCCGATGTGATCGAATCAGCAGGTGCCAAGTCTGGCAAGGCTCATGTCATCAAGTCTCACCATAATGTGGGGGGATTGCCTGAAGATATGGCTATGGAACTGGTTGAGCCGCTGCGTGAACTGTTCAAGGATGAAGTTCGCAAGATTGGCCTTGAACTGGGGCTGCCTTATGACATGGTGTATCGCCACCCTTTCCCCGGTCCGGGTCTGGGCGTAAGAGTGCTGGCAGAGGTCAAGAAAGAGTACTGCGATATTCTCCGTCAGGCGGATGCCATCTTTATTGAAGAACTGCATAAAGCCGACTGGTATCACAAGACCAGTCAGGCCTTTGCTGTGTTCCTGCCGGTTAAATCGGTGGGAGTGGTCGGTGATGGTCGTCGCTATGAGTATGTGGTGGCCTTACGGGCTGTAGAAACCATCGACTTTATGACCGCTCGCTGGGCCCATCTGCCTTATGAGCTGTTGGAGAAGGTCTCCAGCCGGATCATCAACGAGATAGAGCATGTTTCCCGAGTGACTTATGACGTATCCAGTAAGCCACCGGCGACCATTGAGTGGGAATAGCATCGGGCGATGACTGGTTAAGTGAAATGGAACGGCTTGTCTAAGGGGGAGCCGTTTTTTTTGTAGTATGTAAAAAGAGCGACTGCTGTGATCTGCGCTTGATACAGTCGCTTTGAGAAAGTCAGTTAACAGGTTGTTTAAGTGGAACGAATTAAAAAAAGATCTTTCAAAATGGTTCCTTACTACATGTAAAGAATTTAAGAAATCATAGAGGTACAGCAATGCTCACAACTAAATTCACATCAAAAGGTCAGATCACTATACCCGCCAAAGTGCGAGCAGATCTGAACCTCAGAGAAGGAGATCAACTCGAGTTCATCCAGCAAGAAGACGGCACCTGGCAGGTTGTTCCTAAAAACCTCAGCATTATGTCGCTGTGTGGAGCCGTTAAGACGAACATAAGTCTTTCAGATGATGATATAAAAGCCTATATTTCAGAGGGTTATTCTGGGAAAGATAGCAACGACGAAGAAGATGAAAGGGTTGTAGTATGATTGGTCTGGACACCAATATTTTGCTCCGATTTCTGACTCAGGATCACCCAGCTCAGTCCAAACAAGTTTTCAGGTCATTCAAACAGCTCAAACCTGAACTGAACATGAGGGGTATATATCAGAACCCGTTATGCTGGAAATTTGTTTCACTCTGCAAACAGGCTATTCATTTGACCAAGATGCTCAAAAATGTCTGGCAATGCAAAAGCCATGATTAAACTCTGGTGTGTGGGAGCCAGAGAAATTGTCGGGTTCATTAACCAAAGGTAGCGACCTGAATTTCTTCCATATCCCTGTTGCGCCAGAGGTCATAGTTAACCTGCATATTCAGCCACAGCTTAGGAGAGGTGTTGCAAGCCTTAGCTAATTTGTAAGCCATCTCAACACTGACATTTGATCTCTGGTTAACCAGTTCAGACAGGGTTTTACGCGCAACTCCCAGATGCTTGGCAGCTTCGGTTACGCTGATATTCAGTGGTTCCAGATAAGATTCTTTGAGAACCTCGCCCGGGTGCATTGGGTTAAACATAATGAATCCTCTCCTAGTGATATTCTCTATGACTTGCTCCCATGCCACAGAGGTTGTCGCAAAATTCTCTCAGCGTAGTGATAAAAATGTCATTTGTCAGGAAAAAAACAGTCTAGCCTTCACACCTTGCAACAGGTTCCAGTCAACAGCCATTAATGGGATGCTGAATAAACTGGAATAGACCCACTAAAACGTAGGCCACAGGATGAAATCGAACCGATAGTCACCTGGCATTGGCGATAAACGCCATCCTCTAAAATCACGGCTGCTCCACTGTATTGGTGATCACAACCGGAAACCTTTCCCATGACGATTTCGCACTGACGGTAGGCTCCGTTTTGTTTAATGACTGTTGTGCCGGTGTACTTCAGACTACACTGGCTGAGCTGCCCGTGGTTGATCGAACAGGTTCGGTACTCTCCGGCAACGGTAATGCCTGATACCATCAGGCTAAACAGCAATATCCAGAACTTCATTAAAAGACCCGGGGAAAACTCTATGGCTGCATACTACCTCGATCATCAGGGCAGTTCATCAGGACTAATACCTGCCTCGTTCCAACACTCCGGACATTATCTCAAGAGATAGAGTTCAGTTTTTGGGTATTCACATTCTGGAGCACGGGAACAAGGTGTAAAGGCTAACTGCCTGAAAAATCTGTTTTTTTAGAAAGCAAAGTTTCTTTAGCTGAATTTCACGGTTGTTAATCAAGCAGCGATGTGCATAATTACCGGCCATCAGCAGGGGTAACGTGACAGGATATTGTCGCTGCGCCTCTGCCTGTGATCCTCTTAATAAACACCATAACGGATGAGTCCGCTTATGAGTGAAAGGGCACTTTCCTGTGAATGTCAGAGGAAGTTCCCACAACAATCAGCCATTGATCCATTGAATCTCCGGATCAAGGTTAAAAGTAGAGGCGCACCGTTTATCAGTAATCCGTAGCAGGTTGACACCGAGTGTCCTGAGTTGGCCAGGGCCGAGAGCCGGATGAAAGGAAAAGGTGCCGAAGCAGAGTCGTCGTCAAACTCATCTGCTGGTGGTGCATCGAAGAGGTGTATCACTGTCACGGTTTTTACTGTGGAGCGCTACTGGACAATCGTTTCTGAAAGACTCTGCCCAAAAGGCAGGTTGCTCGGCAACAGGCAAATACGGGGCCTATCCGGTCGTATTCTGCTTCAATCCATTGCCCTCCTGATCCTATATCGTGAATTAAGCTTAATGTCAGCAGTCATGGAACTTCTGCTCATCGAGCGTTTTCACTCACAAGATCAGTCTTTATGGAATTACTTGGTTACAGCACATCACCCCTTTCACTGGTCGCTCCGGCAGTGGCTATTATTCTGGCGATCCTGACCCGTCATGTACTCTTTTCCCTTGGCGCAGGTATCCTTGCAGGCGCTCTGCTACTGACTGACTTCAGTGTCAGCAATACGTTTACTTATCTCCTGAACAGTTTTACCGAAATTTTTTGGGATAATGGTATCAATACGGGCACTGTCTTTATTCTGCTCTTTCTGGTGATGCTCGGCATCATTACTACCCTGATTGATGTTTCCGGTGGCGCCAGGGCCTTTGGTGAATGGGCCCGCCAGAGAGTGAAAACCCGTCAGGGATCACAACTGGTTACTGTTTTGCTGGGTATCATTATCTTCATTGACGATTACTTTAACGCACTGGCTGTTGGTAATATCGGTCGCCCTATGACAGACCGTCATGGTGTCTCCAGGGCAAAGCTGGCTTACCTGATCGACTCAACGGCTGCACCTGTGTGCGTAATTACCCCTGTCTCCAGCTGGGGTGCTTATATCATTGCCCTGATTGGCAGTATTCTGGTGGCCCATGAAGTGACTGATGTCAGTGCTATTGGTGCTTTTGTGAGTATGGTACCGATGAATCTCTATGCGGTCTTTGCTCTGGCACTGGTATTTTGTACTGCGGCTATGGATTTGAACGTAGGTCCTATGTTGACCCATGAGCGCCGTGCTCGAGCCGGTGAATTGTACGACAGCCGAAAAGGAACCCCTCCGGGGTCATCTGAAGCCATCAGTAGCAGTGAAAAAGGAAGCGTTGCCGATCTGGTGATTCCTATTCTGGCTCTGGTGATCGCGACGACTGCCTCCCTGATTGCAACAGGCGCTTCTGCGCTTCAGGAAGCCGGTACGCCATTTTCTATTCTCGGCGCTTTTGAAAACACCAATGTGGTCAACTCCTTGATCTATGGAGGTCTTGCTGGTCTTCTGGTCACGGCGGTCAGAATGCTCAGCCATAATCTGGATGCCACAATCTGGTCTAAGGCGGTTGTTGAAGGTACCCGCTCCATGCTGCCTGCCATTTACATTTTGGTGCTGGCCTGGGTGCTGGTGGATATCATCAGCTCACTGGAAACCGGCAAGTATCTGGCCGGGGTGGTCAGCAGCTCAAAGATTGATACGGGCTATTTACCTCTGATCCTGTTTGTGGTCTCCGGCGCTATGGCTTTCTCTACCGGTACCAGTTGGGGCACGTTTGGTATCATGCTGCCCATAGCGGGAGATATGGCGGCGGCTGCCGATATTGCCATGATTCTGCCTATGTTGGCCGCTGTCCTGGCAGGTGCAGTGTTTGGTGATCACTGCTCACCGATCTCCGATACCACAATTCTGTCTTCCACAGGGGCCTCTTGTCACCATATTGATCATGTGGTGACTCAGCTTCCTTATGCCCTGAGCATCGCTGCTGTGGCTATGTTGGGCTATCTGGTGATGGGTCTGACAGATTCCTCAATGACGGGCTTTCTTGCTTCCGGAGCTGGTTTTATTCTGCTTGTGTTTTTATTTCGTAAGATATCCGCTAAGCAAATGGTCAAGTCTGCAGATCATCAGTTGGCAAAATAAGCTTTGACGGTATTCATAGCTAAGTCATGTCGGAAGCTAAACCATATTGGAAGATTTTTTCCTCTGGCTGCCGAAACATTACATTAATAGTAAGCTGTAATTGATACCACATCAGAAGGCATGGATGCCTTCACCCGGAGCAGGGAAGCTATGAGTTTCGACAAACTGATGAAAGCCGTTGCCCGCAACAATCAGCTGGGTGAACTGGATTTTCGCGATAACCGCTATTACCTCACTATCGACAGCCGCATTGAGTTCACCTGTTTTCAGGCCAATGGGCGGTTCTTTATCCACGGCATCATTGCCCAGTTGCCACCCGGTGAAAAAGATCGGGAAAATCTACTCCGTAACCTGATGACCAAAACCGTGGGTCTGGCAACTACCCAGCGGGTTATTTTGTCGATAGAGCCTGACAAAGACTCATTAGCTTTACACTACTCCTGCCCGCTTCAGGGGATGGATGAAGACCTCGTTGAGAATGCTCTGGCTGAGTTCGCCAATAACTTTGAGTATTACCTCGTAGAAATCAGTCAGGAACAGACTGTCATACCAACTATGCCAACGATGATCATGCCATGACGGATAATATTTCTCACAGTTTGTTTGGCTGTCTTGTTACCTGGGCAGAAAACTCAATCGGTGGGTATAACGGACTGCGTAAGGCTAACGAAGCCTTTTTGAAAGCAGTGGTTCGTTACAGCCGTTTTGATGAGCTTCATCTGTTTCTTCATGAAAGTCAGATCGACGCTTTCAGGCAAGACTGGAAAGAATACCTGAGTCAGCATGGGGCGGGTAAAAATATCAATATTCTACCGGTTCATGATCTGCCTTCCTGTTTGCAGCAACATGTTTATAGCGTTTTTCATTCGGGTGATCCCTATATCTCTGATCTGGCCTCTCTGCGTGAAAGACACGCTTGCAGACTATTTCCTATCACCGGCAGGGCTCACAGTCTGAGTGATGATGCTCGTTTATCCCGGGTCAGGGATTTGATTTTCTCCCCCATCAAACCCTGTGATTCCATAATCTGTAGCTCCAAAGCCCAGAAAAAGGTAATGAAGCGTCTGATCTCTTCGGCCAGTGCCAGTGTCAGTGACACTGTTGGCAGGGCTATTCCTTATCGTGGGCAGGTGAGCCTGATGCCACTGGGTATTGAGCCAGCCAGACAAGAGACCGTTGCTTCCAGGGAGGCCAAGGTGCCTCAGATACTCTGTCTTGGCAGGCTATCCGCAGCCGATAAAATGGACCTTCATCCGTTACTGCTGGCATTGAATGATCTGTTTGAAGAGGGAACGGTTACCCGCTTTCAGCTGGTGATTGCCGGAAGTGGTGATGCCTCCGGCGAATATGTTCATTCATTACTGGCTCAGGCCTATGAGCTCAATCTTGAAGACTGTATTCGCTTTGAACTCTCTGTTGATGACGAGAAGCGTGAGCAATTACTAGCGGAAGCGGATGTGTTTGTTTCTCTCGCTGACAATGTTCAGGAGAGTTTTGGGCTGGCACCGGTAGAAGCTATGAGGGCAGGTATCCCTGTGATTCTTTCCGACTGGAATGGCTATCGAGACCTCATTGTTTCCGGGCAGGAAGGCTTCCTGATCAAAACCGCATCGGCAGACCATGATGATATTTCCCGTTCTCTCAGTCTTGTCAGCAAAACTCAGGCTCAACTGATTCAGGCTCAGGGAGTGGCGGTTGACATAGACGCGCTGAAACTAGCGTTATCGACATTGCTAATGGATGAATCTGTCCGGGAAAAGATGTCTGAAGCGGCAATCCGGAGAGTCAATGAGACCTTCAGCTGGCCTCTGCTGATTGAGCAGTATCACAAACTGGTAGAAGAACTGGGGCAGGAAGCTTCAAGAATACGACACCATCAGGGCAGGGCAGTGGGGATGCCCTATCAGGAGGTGTTTGGGCATTATGCTACGGTGGCTCTGCAAGAAACAGACGTTCTGGTAACCACTGATAGAGGTCTGCGGGTTCTGCTGATGTCGGAGAAAGGTTTCTTTTTCAATCAGTTGAGTCATCTCCTTGATAAAAACGAGATAAGAGAGGTTATCAGGAAACTCGTTACACCTCAGAGTGTCAGCAATATCCAAAAGCTGTTTCCTGACAGGCAGCCGTTATTGTTTTTATTATCCTGGATGTTGAAGTATCAACTGGTTGCTTTTTCTATTGAGACAGAGGCAGGTAAGCCCTCTTTCGCGAAATTGCCAGACTGGTACAAGGTTGAAGATCCATGTCTGGTGAATGGTCTGGTATTTCCGGAGCAGCTGAGGTCTAAATGGATCAAGCCTGTTATCAATCAATACGTTCAACTCAGTCAGAGTTATGTCAATGACATTGATAGTTCTGGTGAGGGTTCCGAAAGTAGCTTGATTCAATCTATTGCCCAGTCAGTCATTGAGTGGATGGATGACAGGCTCCTTCAGGCTATAGGCTGGTTGGCAGAAGATCACACCCTGTCCGGCTACGGTGAAGTGTTAAAGTTGCTGGAATCCAAGGGGGTGGAAACACTGATTGACGCTTATCCTCATTGGTATCGAAACATTCAGAAGGAATTTTTCCAACGAGTCAGATTGACCCGTACACTCTTGAGTCGGGTGAAGCGGGACTTGTCAGAGATCAATCATTACTTTTTCTCGGGGAGCCATCAGCCAGCAGAGAGCCATCAGCCAGCAGAGAGCCATCAGCCAACAGAGAGCCGTCAGCTGACTTCTGGTCTGACCTCTATCCGTGATTTGCAATTAGACGTAGGATCACCCGTTTACCAATTGACGTTTAATAATGGTGAACACCTGGTTTATAAATTGAGAGACCTCGCCATTGACCAGTTATTACTGGGAGAGAATCAGAGTATGGCCCAGTCAGTGAATGCCTGGGTACAGGACTCAGAAGCTCTGGGTGTATTCAGGATACTGAATAAGTCTTCCTATGGTTATGTTGAGTTTATTGCATCGGAAACCGTTTCCAAGAGCGATGATCTGGAAACTTACCATCGTCGCATGGGAGTGGCAGCAGGCTTCTGTCTTATGTCGGGTCTGACTGACATTCACAGCAAAAATCTTCATATCAATGATAACAAGCCTTACCTCATTGATGCCGAGACGGCTCTTCATAATCCTGTGATGATGCAATTGCAGGCAGAGTTGCAAAATCCCGAGTTGAGCTTTCTGAGAGGCATGCGGGATTCCAGTCTTGGCCTGACGGGTCTGATGAAGGTTTGGGAAAATTTTCATCTCTGCAAGACCCGATACAGCTCAGTCAAACTGGAAAATGGTGAGCTGGTGGCTGAACAGCCGCAAACGGCCACTTCTTTTCTTGATCATCTGCTGATGGAAAAGGGTCGGCACTCTCTGGATGGTCGACATCCTTCAGTAGCCTCTCAATATGGCAGAGCATTTGTGGAAGGCTTCAAAGGCTCGGTGTCCGCTATTTCCGAACATTCAGAGCAGTGGTTTGATTACCTGAAGTCCATGGCGGGTTTTGAGGTCAGGTATCAGCCGCGTTGGAATCTGAATGATGCCCGCAAACAGTTTCGAGACCTTCATTAATAAAAAGATGAATCAGGAAGCCCTGGAGATTCTTCACAAGGAAGCCATTCCAAAAGATCCCGACAATCCTACTGTCAAAGCCTTTATCGGTATGGCGCTGATGATGGAAGGCAGAAATAAGGAAGGTGAAGATTACCTGACTACGGCCAACAAGGAAGGTGACGAAGAGACCGCCACCATGGCAAAAGAGTTATTGGAGAACATCAGGAAGGGTTAAGCCTTCCTTTCACTGTCGGCCAGCGCCTCCATAAC
>NZ_JAHHPR010000168.1:0-1622 GCF_024606255.1 Endozoicomonas sp. SESOKO3 | reverse complement strand
AATACCCGCAACGAACTTTGATATCAGAAAATAGTGGATGATCCCTTCATAGCCACCCAAAAGAAACCGGTATAAAGCAATACATACTGGTTTCTTTCAGACCATACCATCGATTAAACCCTGTCAGAGGCTATCTTGGAAGCTATGTTAGAAGCCATGAATGCACTCCTTCTCTGAAAAAAACAACTCAATTTTGCTGGCGTTGAACTTTTGCCACTGTGGACTAGATTGTCTCAACAGCATGGTAAAACAGCCATGAGCGATTAAATTAGAAGTTGCTTTCTCGCCCGGTGTAAGCATTACTTTTCACGGCAATAAAAGTATTCAGCTCTGAGGTAGAAGAATGACACATCCCCGCCTCAATGCATTAAGCCTTGCAGTGGCTGTTGCCATCAACTCTTCCATCGCTGCTTCACAGGCACTGGCCGATCGGAGGCTGCAGATAAAATCTGTCGATATTCCGGGCAGTGGACGTGGGGAGTTTACCCACAGTGAAGTCATGGTTCGGCCAACTTTAGGTCACGACCAGCAACCAATCCCCAAATCCTTTACCACCACCTACCCTGATCAGGCGATAGCCAGAGCAGGCTATGACGTTCCCTCTGAAGGCTTCACAGATGTTCTTTCTGGCATCGATGAGGGTGTTTCCAGTGTTGATCAGTTTGAAACAGACGAGCATGGGGTTGCTCAGAAATACACCAAAATTCTAAAGGTCGGTAATGAGGGAGTCTTCAGGTTCACCCATAACCTTGAAGACAGCAAACTGATCATTGAAGTCAGAGACGGAATGACCAGTCAGGATTCAGTCGAGGCTGTTTGTAGTCAATCAGGTGACATCCAACCATTAGAACCATTAACGAAAGTCGCCAACCCCAAACAGCTGGTCGCAATACTGAAAGGAGCCAATAAAAGAGCAGGAAGCCTGGGCGAAATTGATCACTATGTTGCCCTTGCCGCCATTGAAGTAGACAAAGTTGAAGTCAACGGGCGCACCTTTATGCGTCTTATCGCCGCGGGCGATCAACCTCTGGAACTGAAGCATCTGGGGCAATCGCTCTTTGTCAATGATGAGGCTCTTTTTGCAGCGGCCACCACGGCCTATACCCGGGTTCATGTTCTGAAGGAAGACTTACAACAGATGGCCCTGAATAATCTGTTGTCCTACCTTAAACCCGTTGGCTATGTTGTACACGCAGAGGATGAGACACAGGCTTATCCTGTACCTGCTGGCTATCCAAAACTGGCAGTGAATGAAGCTCCGGGGGAGATTATTGTCTTCCGTGGTCAGAAACAGAATCCCAGCGATATCGCCTTTGTGCAAATGGGTCTGTACCACCTCCTGGAAGAATTTTATGGCTTCCCACCCGCTACTGAAACAATAACAAAGATCAAAACAGACAAGGTCAAAAGCTACCAGTACGTCATTCGAAACAGGCAAACGGCGTTACTGGAGGAGTTAGCTGCACAGCACAATGCCGGACTTAACGAAGATGGACTGACGACTCGATCATACGAAGATATACTGGTGACGCTTGCGTACTATGAGTCTTTTCAGCAGGCATTGACCAGTGCTACTCAAGATAGTGCTACTCAAGATAGTGCTACTCAAGATAGTGCTACTC
>NZ_JAHHPR010000167.1:0-26705 GCF_024606255.1 Endozoicomonas sp. SESOKO3 | reverse complement strand
GGTGTCTGAAGTCACGGTGTCTGAAGTCACGGTGTCTGAAGTCACGGTGTCTGAACTCACGGTGTCTGAAGCCTCAGTATCTGAAGTCCCAGTGTCTGGACCAAGATAATAATCCCGTGGATTGTCATGACTTTCTGACGATGATGTCTCCGATAATGCAGGTGTGGGGTCAATGTGAATACCCACAATGCCCTGTATAAACGCTTGCATACCCTCCACTGTACACATAACCGGGGGTAAACGGTTTCGGTATTCTTGCCAGCAAAGGCTGGTTATATGGTCGTAGACAATGGGCAGAAGTTCATATGGCAAGTATCTTGTCAGCAAGGTTTCCAGTGTCTCTGGCCATCCCGGTCCTGAATTCATACTCTGGAAAGCTGCTGATGCCATTGCATTTAAACCAATTAGAAGTGCTGTTTCTGCGCCCAATGCGGCCGCAGTTAATTGTGTGGCAATGCTTTGTGGAGAATTATATTCATTGAGATTTTCAGAAAGCAATCCACGAGACAAGGCTCGCTGGTAGCTTTTTCTGGTATATCTATGATCCAACGCTCTGAAGCAGGTATAAAGTTTATTTTTGGAAAGAAAGTGGGGACCAAGAAAAGCCAGAAACATCAGGACCAGATCGTTATTAACACCGACCTCATCAGACCAACATTCTGCCCTGGAGTAATAAGGTTCACTCCTGCCACGTTTGAGCGTATCGTAGAAATAATTGAAATAAAGATTTCTTCTGCCATCTATGTTTTCAGTCAAAAACAATTGTTCAAATAGGCTTTTTGCTTTTTCATTGATTAGTTTTTTATCATAATTGTTTATCGTATTGATCTTATTTATATTTATAGTGAATAGATGATATATTAGTCTTAGTACTCTTTGAATGCGAACTATCTGACTTTGTTCATCCATGTTCACATAATTATAATAAAAGCTGATCAAACGTTTAAAGTCTTGGTCATCAACCTCGTAATTTTCACAGATTTCCAGTCGCTCATCCCCGGAAACATCGTCAGAGGCCAAATTAATCCTGACAAAGCCAATATGGATGTTTTCAAGTGGGTTCATAGCGGGTTGGCCTGTAAACCTTTGTTTTATTTTTGAAGGCGGCTTCCAGTTTGTCTTGAGATACTCGCGCAATTCTTCAAGATCATAGGCGTCGTTTGCTAGTCCATTTTGATAAAAAAGCAAAAACATTAAAACAAAAAGCATCTTAAAGGAATGGCCTAAGCTCATACTTTCACCTGAATTCGTTAAAACAACTAAACTACTACATCAAGCAAACACAGCACCGTGCAATACTATTGCACTGCACGCACATTCAATGAAAAGACGTATCAATAACCTTCTTGTATGATTTCGATTTTATTCGACAAAAGGGACACCCGCTCTGCTCATGTGTAATTCGCTCAGCGCAAATCTCACAAAAACCTGCGTGTTCACAATTTTCGAACGTCATCATTTCTGTCATTGCTCCACAGCAAATTGAACATCGTTTAGTTTCTCCTGAGGCACCTCCAACTGCATCCATTCCCTCCATTGCAGACTGGCTTGCTAGTGGCCGTTGTAGTTGGGCTACCAGGTCACTTTGTTCGTGAATGGCTGTTGACTGATTTTGACGATCAGCATGCAGCTCCTCCCCAGAAGCCTCACTGCCTGAATCCCGAGAATAATCCGTTAGAGTGTTCAGACTTTCTGACGATAATGCAGGCGACGGAGCGGGTTTAATACCCAAAATGCTGTTTGTAAACTCCTGCATGCCATCCACACTATACATAGCGGGTAATACAGGGCATGTGCTGCAGAGTTTGGCCATATTGAAGTTGATAATGCACGAAAGCTCGTACGGTAAGTATGTTTGCAACAAAGTTTCCAATGTCTCTGGCCATTCCAACCCTGAATTCATGCAGTCGAAAGCGGCTGATGCCATTGCAGTTAAGCCAATTAGAAGTGCTGTTTCTGTGTCCAGTCTGGCTTCAGTGAATTGATGGGCAAAGCTTTCCGGAGAATTACATTCACTGATATTTTCAGAAAACAGTGCACAGGTTAATGCTTGATCGCAGATATTTTCGACATAGTTTTCAAGCAGCACGGTAAAATAGATATAAAAGTCATTATCGGTAAGAAAATAGGGACCAAGAAAAGTTAGAAACATCAGGACTAAACGGTTATTAAGACCGGCATAATTGGAATAACTTGCTGCTGAATCTGAATAGAAATAATTGAAATAAGGATTAATACCGCCATTTGTGTATTCAGAAAAAAACATTTTTTCAAATAGGCTTTTTGCCGTTACTTCTATTATCTGTTTCTCTTCAGGACTTTGTTCCATGGTCTTATTTATATTCATAGTAAACATATGACGCATGAGTCTCAGCGCCTTTTGAATGTAAACTTTGCGATATTGTGGATCACCCATGTTCGCATATTCGAAGAAGAATTCAATCAGACGTTTAAAGTCTTGCTCATCAACTTCATAACCTTCACAGATTTCCAGTCGCCCATCTCCAGATACATCCTCAGATGCTAAATCAAGCCTGACAAAGCCAATACGGATGTTTTCAAGTGGGCTCTGACCTGTGCGCTTTTGTTGCTGGTTAGAAGGTAGTTTCGAATTTGTCTTGTGATATTCGCGAAATTCTTCAAGGTCATAGGTATCGTTTGCCAGAAGCTGCTGATAAAAAAACATGAACACCACAAATAAAAGCGTCATAAAGGAACGCCCAAAGATCATACTTTCACCTGCATTCGTTAAACAACTGCACTACCTCAGGCAGCCTTTATGCGAGCGTTCCGTTGCCTGTATTTTTGACACCTCGTGTGTCCATGGAAGGTCTAATAGAAGGTGCATAAGAGATAGAAAGCAGCATAGTACATATCAGCCACGACGAGCTGACGGAATTCACCTCCCGCCTGGCTCGGCGGGAGTATCATTTCAGTCTTGAATAGCAGAAAACGTGGTCCAGCCAATAGGTGACTGGCTCCCTTTCATTAAACGGCTGGCAACAAGCAGTTAAACTCAGTCCCCTGCCCTTTTTTACTTTCTACATTGATCTTGCCATTGTGAGCCTCAACAATCGCCTTGACCAATGACAGTCCAAGACCAAACCCCGGTGTTTTTCGACTGACATCCCCGCGATAAAGGCGATCAAAAATATGGGGCAGATCGGATGTGGCGATGCCACTGCCAGAATCTTTTATTGACACTCGCCACAAATCACCTTCTCTTCGGGCCGAAACCAGAATGCTTCCCTGTTCAGGTGTAAACTTGAGGGCATTGTCCAGAAGGTTGGCAAATACCTGCCGCAACCGGTTTGGACAGGCCAGGATATTCATTGTCCCCGGAAGCTCAAAGCTGAGCTGAATATGCTTCTCCTCCGCCAGATATTCATAGAGTTGAGCCGCTTCAGTAATCAGATCAGACAGATTGGCCTGTGTGCGATCTCTGGCGTCCAGATGCTGCTCCACTGCAGCCACATCCAGCAGACTGTTCACCATCGCCAACATTCTTTCACTTTCTTCCAGGCAGTCCATCAAGCTCTCTTTCAACGCCTTGGGATCGTTATTGTTCATGGCTTTTTCTGCACTGAGTCGCATCCGAGTCAAAGGAGTTCTGAGATCATGGGCTGCAGCATTAAGGGTGTCTTCAAGACTGCGAATCAGCTGGTCAATCCGGTTCATCTGCTGATTTAAGAGCAAGGTTAACTGGCCTAGTTCACTGTTTCGGGAAGACGACAGTGGGAGCTGATCCTGCAAGCCCTTTCGTTGCAGTGTTTTAACATGCTCTACCAGCTTGCGGATGGGTCTCAACATCCGATCATTCAGCCAGGCCACCAGAAGAATGCTGATGATCCAGAGTGTCATCAGCGTTAACAGCATGACATTGCGAAAGCTGGCCAGCTCTTCATAACGCAGGGTACTGGAAAGACTCAGAACCAGTGTCTGGCTACCCACCAGCTGTTTAATGACCAGACTGCCATCATCCAGTCTTTCTGTTGCAGAAAACGGTAGGTCAACACCCTCATGAAACAACAAATCACCATCGTCGGACCAAAGGCTGGCACTGTAGCCGCTCAAACGTAGAAAATAACGATCACGTTCCAGTACTGTCAAAATCTTTCCCTGACCACTACTGTTGTATATGCGCTGCATATTATTGTTGATTACTATCAGCAGCTGGGCGTCCCGACTGACTAATTCTTCTTCAAACAGGTGATAACTAACGGCTCCCAGAACTGAAGCAATCACCATCATAATGACTCCAAACCAGAGAGTTAGTACTTGCTTGGTTGGCGTCATTTCGCCTGTGCCAGTCATCACTGATTTATTCACCAGCTCTGAGCACATAACCCATCCCCCTGATCGTGTGCAGAAGTTTGACGGATTCATCTTTATCAATCTTGCCTCTGAGTCGACAGACCAGAACATCAACGACATTGGTTTGTGGATCGAACTGATAATCCCAGACATGCTCCATGATCTGTGTTCTGGAAATTACTCTCTCACAGTTTCGAAGAAAGAACTCCAGCAGAACCATTTCTCTGGGTTGAAGGAAGAGTTTCCTATCACCTCTCCAAGCGAGCTTTCGGGATGGATCAAAGCTGAGGTTATGAAAGCTCAGCTTTTCTGATAGCACTGTCCGGGTAGATTGATTTCTGCGCAGCAATACCTCTACCCTTGCCAGGAGTTCATTAAAAGAAAAAGGCTTGGTGAGATAGTCATCTCCGCCAATTCTCAGACCAGAAACTTTGTCGTCTACTGCCTTTCGGGCACTTAGGAAAAGAATAGGAAAGTTGGCACCCTGCCCCCTTAGCGTTTTCACAAGATCCAGGCCGTTCAACCCAGGCAGCATGATATCCACAATGGCCAGATCGAAAGGCTCAACACCGACTTCATCCAGAGCTTCCTCGGCACTCTGGCATTGGGCTACGCCATAGCCATGCTCTTTTAAACCGTCACTGACAAAGGTGGATATAACTGAGTCGTCTTCTACCATCAGGATATTCAACAGGCTACTCCAAATTATTAGTATTTTTCTTCGAACTCAGCTTACCAGTAAACCGTCAGAAAAGAAGGGACCTTTCCAGCCTGTAATGTTCAGGCAAGGTCAGGGCAATGCTGGCTCACTACTCTATAACCAGTCGCTGAGACGGCAGCATCACAGAGACAACGAGAAAAACATCAAGGAAACCACCATGAAAAAGAGCATCATCGCACTGGCTTTTATCGCTACGGGACTGGCTATTGGCGCACAGGCAAAAACCACCGCCCTGCCAACCTTGACTGACAGAGCCGCGATAGAACTGGTCAATCAGGGTCTGCAATTCTGCCGCAAAGACGGTTACAACGTCAGTGTTGCTGTTGTTGACCGCACAGGTTCCCTGAAAGCCTTCGGCCGCTCTGAGCTGGCTGGACCACACACTGTGGACAGCGCTCAGAAAAAAGCGTTCACCGCAGCCTCTATGGGTCAGCCTACTGCCAACCTCGCCAAACTGGTAACCGATAAGCCTTTCCTGCAAGGTCTGAAAGATATGGATGCACGCATGTTGCTGCTCGGTGGCGGTATGCCAATCAAGGTTGATGGACAGATTGTGGGCGGCATCGGAATTGGCGGTGCCCCCGGCGGCCACCTGGATCAGGCATGTGCAGAGCAGGCTATCAAGATAACGCTGAAATAAATCAACCTTGACGCTACTCATTAGAGATTCTGATGAGTAGCACACGTGTTTATCAACAAACAGGTTGACTCTGCTGAAATCAGGCATAACATATAAATATGTTTTTATATGTTTTTTGGTAAGAGTGCATCCATGTCCAAATGCGCAGCGACGAAAAGCTGCTATCCAGCAGAAAATGTGGTTCAGCCCGTCACCTCCTTTGGAGCGACCACCCGCTACAGATGGTCACTGAGCGGAATGGACTGCGCCAGCTGTGCGGCAAACATCGAAAAAGCACTGGCTGCCTCCGCCGGCGTCAAGCAGGTCAGAGTCGCCTTTGCTACAGAACGCCTTGTGGTCGATCTGGATCAGAAAGTCTCCTCAGAAAACATCGAGAAAACGGTAAAACAGCTGGGCTTCACCCTGAAAAGTACTGACCAGAGAGAAGCGGAAGAGCCTCTCTGGAAAGCCCATTCAACCTTCACCCTGCTCGCGGTATTGATGACTCTGGCTGGAATTTCCAAAGTCTGTGACCCATCATGGGGTTCATTCGGCTTTCTGGTGGCGACCACTCTGGGCGTTCTGCCTTTTGCCAGAAAATCACTCAACCAGATTCGAAATGGTACCTGTTTCGGCATTGAAACCCTGATGACCGTTGCCGCAATGGGTGCCTTGATTCTGGGAGAAACCGTTGAAGCGGGTTTGGTATTGCTACTGTTTTCCTTGGGTGAACTGTTGGAAGGTTTCGCCGGAAGAAAAGCCAAAGCCGGCATAACAAGCCTGATGCAACTGATACCAGACACAGCCTGGAAACTACAAGACGGTGAACGCATAGAAGTCGTTGCAGACTTTCTGGTTCCCGGAGAGCTTATTGAAGTTTTACCCGGCGATCGTTTACCTGTGGATGGCTTTCTTCACTGCGATCATGGCTCTTTTGATGAAAGTACAGTAACGGGCGAATCCATTCCCGTGAACAGACAAGCCGGTGAAAAGATTATGGCAGGCTCCATGGTGGTCGATCAGCCTGTAAGATTAACAGTGGCATCAGAACCCGGCGAGAATGCGATTGATCGCATCATTAACCTGATAGAAGAAGCGGAAGAACGCCGTGCACCGGTAGCCAGAATGGTTGATGCATTCAGTGCCTGGTACACCCCAATGGTCATGGGGCTGGCAGCTCTGGTGATGATCATCCCTCCTCTGTTTACCGGCGCAGTCTGGACACACTGGGCCTATAAAGCCCTGACTCTGCTGTTGATTGCCTGCCCCTGTGCGCTGGTCGTATCCATTCCAGTCGCAGTCACGTCGGCACTGACTTCTGCTGCGCGCTCTGGTGCGCTGATTAAAGGTGGTGCAGCTCTGGAACAACTGAGAAATATAAGGATGCTGGCTTTTGATAAAACCGGCACCCTCACTGAGGGTAAACCCCGGGTTACCCGGGTGGTTGGCATCAGCGAGCAGGAATATAAAGTACTCTCTCTGGCAGGCTCTGTAGAAATGGGCTCCAGCCATCCTTTGGCTACTGCCATTATTGATGAAAGCAAAAGCAGGAATCTTACGATTTCAGAAGCCACTGATATTCAGGTTTTAACCGGCCGTGGGGTTCAGGGCACTGTCTCGGGGCGAGACATAAAAGTAGTGGCTCCCCGTTATATTGATGACAAAGATCTTGGTGTAAACAAATCCATCATCGAGTCCATGGAATCAGAAGGTGACACAGTAGTCGTGGTTCAAGACGGAGCAACCATTCTGGGGCTTATTGGCTTAGCCGACACTTTGCGTGATGACGCTGTTGAAGCGATCAGAAAACTAAAAAGTATTGGTGTCGACAGTATCATAATGACCGGCGACAACCGACGTGCAGCTGCCGCTCTTGCTGGAAAACTGGACATAGACTACCAGGCAGAGTTATTACCAGAAGATAAAGTTAAAGCAGTGCGAGCAATTCAGGCTCAACATAGTGGCGCTGTCGCCATGGTAGGCGATGGCATCAATGATGCCCCCGCCCTGAAAACCGCTGAGTTGGGCATTGCTATGGGACGAGGCAGTGACGTGGCTCTGGAAACCGCCGATGCAGCACTGACCCACGAGCGGCTGATAGAACTGCCCCGTATGATTCAGTTGTCAAAGAGAACAGCAAGCATTACCCGTCAGAATATAGCCCTGGCACTGGGCGTAAATACTCTGTTTCTGTTGACCACCCTGTTTGGTATAACGGGGTTGATGGCCGCTGTGCTTTCGGATGCGGGTGGTACGGTTTTGGTGACTTTGAATGCTCTGAGGCTTATGAGGCAAAAATGAAGACGATTGAATGATCCACCATCATTTTCATAAAATTCAAACAAACCTGTAACATTACTGAAATATTCCCCCCCTATTCTTGCACCCATCAAATTTTGAGGTAACAGAAAAATATTTTGCACAACCCACTGACAGATAACGGCGCGGCAAAAGATTTTTCTTGGTAAACGCAAGTACACTCCAAGCGAGTTTCTCGGGGAGAATAGAAGTGAAGTTACTGAAGTCTATTGTAATGTCCTCCATGCTGGCTGCAGCGCCTTTCTCTGCATCTGCCAAGACACAAGTCATCAACGGTGCGGGAGCCAGTTTCCCTCATCCAATCTATGCCAAGTGGGCTGAGGAATACCAGAAAGAAACCGGTATTCGCATCAACTACCAGGCCATTGGTTCCGGCGGTGGTATCCGTCAGATCACTGCCAAAACCGTCGACTTTGGCGCCAGCGACGCCCCTCTGAATGAAGAGCGACTGGATAAAGAAGAAATGATCCAGTTCCCAATGGTGATGGGCGCTATTGTGCCAGTGATCAACGTTCCCGGCATTGAGTCCGGTGCTCTGAAGCTGACCGGTGAAGTCCTGGCAGACATCTACTTGGGCAAAATCAAGAAGTGGAATGATGAACGCATCACTGCTCTGAACCCGGATCTCGAGATTCCTAATCAGGCTATTTACGTCGTTCATCGTTCTGATGGTTCCGGTACCACTTACAACTTCACTGACTACCTGAGCCAGATCAGCCCGGAGTGGAGTGAGAAGATTGGCAGGAACACCGACATCACCTGGCCCAAGGAAGCAACCACTATCGGTGGTAACGGTAACGCCGGTGTCGCCAACTTCGTAGGCCGTACCCGTGGCGCTATCGGTTATGTTGAATATGCTTTCGCAAAACAAAACGACCTGACCTATACCCAGCTGGCCAGTGCTGATGGCAAGTTCCTGCAGCCAAGCATGGAGACCTTCCAGGCTGCCGCTGCCAATGCCGACTGGGAAAATGCTCCAGGCTTCGAGCTGCTGCTGAACAACCAGCCTGGTGCTGATTCCTGGCCTATGACCGCAGCGACCTTCATCCTGATGCACAAGGATCAGGTTAACGCTGAGAAAGCTGAGCAGATCATCGACTTTTTCGAGTGGAGCTACGAGAACGGCGGTGAACTCGCGGAAGACCTGGACTACATCCCAATGCCTGCAAGCGTAGTTAACATGGTAGAGAATGTCTGGAAAGAAGACTTGACCAGCAACGGACAAACCATTATCAAGTAACCGGTTATTCTAGCCTTTCTTAAACAGGAAACGAACGACAGCTGATCAGCATAGTGCTGGTCAGCTGTCTTGTTGTTGCTTATGCTTTTAACTGCGATGCCTAGCGCTATAAAGGGTGACTCAATCTTCTACAGACTGAGCTTCACCAGCGCCATTCTGATTTTTCTGGTGTTGATCGGGATTATCCTTTCCCTGATTGACGGCGGTTGGCTGGCTCTCTCCGAGTTTGGCCCCGGCTTTGTATTTCGAAATGTCTGGGACCCGGTAAACAGTGAGTTTGGGGCTGCCTCAGCCATTTACGGCACTCTGGTTTCTTCGCTTATTGCCATTGTGATTGCCATTCCTGTTGGGCTGGGCACGGCGATCTTCCTGGCCGAGCTGGCTCCGGACTGGATCAGTCGCCCCGTTAGTATGGCCATTGAGCTGCTGGCCGCTGTACCCAGTATTATTTACGGTATGTGGGGCCTGTTTGTCTTCGCGCCCTGGTTCTCAGAAGGCTTTCAATTCTGGGCACTGGAAAACTTGGTTGGCCTGCCTTTAATCGGCCACTGGTTTGACGGCCCTCCCATCGGCATCGGCCTGATGACGGCAGGCATCATTCTGTCATTCATGATTTTGCCCATTATTACGGCTTTGACCCGTGACGCCCTGAAAACCATTCCCAATGTGGTCAGGGAAGCGGCTTACGGTGTCGGCGCAACGCCCTATGAAGTCATTACCCGTGTACTGTTGCCTAGCATCAAGAATGCTGCAGTGGGCGCCGGAATCCTTGGTCTGGGTCGTGCCTTGGGCGAAACCATGGCGGTTGCTTTTGTCATAGGCGGCGCCAACCGTATAGAGACTTCGCTGTTCATGCCAGCAAGCTCTATTTCTTCTACGATTGCCCAGCAGTTCAACGAAGCGACTAATGAGATGCACATCTCAGCTCTGATCAGCCTGGGTCTCGTACTGTTTGTACTGACCTTTATTGTGATGGGTGCTGCCCGTCTGCTGTTGAGGAAGCGATAATGCCAGTCAGGAAACTCAAGAACTACGCTTTCATCGGCTTCTGCACTTTCTGTGCACTGTTTGGTCTGGTGGTTCTGGCCAGCGTACTGTACAGTCTGGTCGGAAAAGGTGTTTCCGGCATGGGTCTGCATGTCTTCACCGAACTGACTCCGGGACCCGGTAGCCACGGAGGCCTGAAAAACGCCATTATCGGCAGCTTGATTCTGACCGCTCTGGGTATTCTGATTGCCGCACCTCTGGGAGTAATGGCCGGAACCTGGTTGTCTGAATCTGACAAGAGCTCAAAAATTGCCGAAGCACTGCGCTTTCTCAACGGTATGTTGATGAGTGCACCTTCCATTCTGGTGGGCCTTTTTGTCTACAAGGTTGTGGTAGTCACCACCGGCTCCTTTTCTGGTTGGGCGGGTGCCATTGCACTGGCTATACTGGCACTGCCCATTATCGTCAGCACCACGGAAGAAATGCTTCGTCTGGTTCCCACCACCCTGAAAGAAGCGGGTAGCGGACTGGGCGCTCCGCGCTGGAGAGTCATTACCCAGCTATGCTATCGGGCAGCAGGCCCCGGTATTATTACCGGTATTCTGTTGTCTGTGGCCAGAATTACCGGTGAAACTGCTCCCCTGTTGTTTACCGCCCTGAACAGTAATTTTATGAGCACCGAGCTGGACAAGCCTATGGCTAACCTACCGGTGACCATTTATCAGTATGCCATGAGCCCTTTTGAATCCTGGAATGAACTGGCCTGGGCTGGCGCTCTGCTGATTACCGTATTTATTCTGATTATCAATATTCTGTCCACTGCTTTACCGCGTTGGATCAAAGCTCGAAAGGCAGCCAAATGAACATGAACATTGCTACTGCTCCTGCGGCTACAGAAAGCCTGAGTCAAATCAAGACAGAAACCGGCCTGACCGACGACCTTCTGCAGCCAAGAATGGAAATAAACGACCTCAGTTTCTTTTACAGCAAAGGTTCTGAGCCAGCCCTGAAGAACATCAACATGCCTATTTACAACAACAAGGTAACGGCTCTGATTGGTCCTTCCGGCTGTGGTAAATCGACTCTGCTGCGTACCATGAATCGCATCTTCGACCTTTATGGCAGCCAGTCAGCTGAGGGTGAGATTCTGCTGGATAACGAAAATATCCTGCAACGTGGTGTGGACCTGAATGAATTGCGCTCCAAAGTTGGCATGGTTTTCCAGAAGCCAACGCCTTTCCCGATGTCTATCTACGACAACATTACCTACGGTCTGAAGATGAAAGGTGGACTGAGCAAGCCGGAAATGGCCATTCGTGTGAGAAAAGCCCTGAAGCGTGCTCATCTATGGAAAGAAGTGAAAGACAAGCTGAATGCCGATGCCAGCAGCCTGTCTGGTGGTCAGCAGCAGCGTCTGTGCATTGCCCGCACGATTGCCCTGGAACCGGAAGTAATTCTGATGGACGAACCCACATCGGCTCTGGACCCACTGGCCACCAGCGCCATTGAAGAGCTGATTACCGAACTGCGTCAGAAGTACACCATTGTGATCGTGACTCACAACATGCAGCAGGCCATGCGTATCTCTGATTACACCGGCTTTATGTATCTGGGTGAGCTGATTGAGTTTGATAAAACCGGCAAGATCTTCAAAGATGCTGACAATCAGAAGACCCGTGACTACATCGCGGGTGACTTCGGTTAAGCCTCAACTACATAGCTTCTGTCTGGCAATTTGCAGTAATAGGAGACGTGAGATAAAAACAGTCGCAGTAAGCAGTGTCGTACATTGAATGGACAGGCCGATGTTGAGCATTTACCTCCTCAACATCGGTGGATGCACGGTCAGCTCCAGTCAAGAATCACTTTGCCGGACTGGCCGGAACCCATGATTTCAAAACCTTTCTGAAAATCATCCACGGGCATCCGGTGAGTAATCACCGGGGAAATATCCAGACCGGACTGAAGCATGCTGGTCATCTTATACCAGGTTTCATACATCTCACGGCCATAGATACCCTTGATCACCAGACCCTTGAAGATTACCTGGTTCCAGTCAATGATTGTATCGCTGGAAGGAATACCCAGCAGGGATACTTTGCCACCGTAGTTCATGCTTTCCAGCATCTGTTGGAAAGCACGACCATTACCTGACATTTCCAGACCTACGTCAAAGCCTTCTACCATGCCCAGTTCTGCCATCACCTCTTTCAGATCTTCAGTGGCAACATTCACAGCGCGGGTGGCCCCCATTTCACGGGCCAGATTCAGACGGTATTCGTTTACATCAGTAATGACGACGTTACGAGCACCCACGTGTTTGCAGATTGCAACAGCCATTATGCCGATAGGACCAGCACCGGTGATCAATACATCTTCACCCACCAGATCAAACGACAGAGCTGTGTGTACAGCGTTACCAAATGGATCGAAGATGGAGGCCAGATCATCACTGATGTCATCGGGAATCGGGAACGCATTGGTCGCTGGTATGCAGAGGTACTCTGCGAAAGCTCCGTCTCGATTGACACCCACACCGACAGTGAAATTACACAGGTGACGACGGCCTGCACGGCAGTTGCGGCAGTGACCGCAGGTAATATGACCTTCACCAGAGACACGCTGGCCTATTTCAAAACCACGCACGCCTTCGCCCATCTCCACGATTTCACCAATGAATTCGTGCCCTACGTGCATTCCAACAGGGATGGTATTTTGAGACCACTCATCCCAGTTGTAGATATGCATGTCGGTTCCGCAGATCGCCGTTTTGCGAATCTTGATCAGAACATCGTTATAGCCAGCTTCCGGCCTGGGCTTGTCGGCCAGCCAGATGCCTTTTTCCGCTTTCAGTTTTGCCAGGGTTTTCATGTCAGGTTCCTTTTAACTCTGCTCTGCAGGCTCTTTGGGCGGCTCTCAGGAGACTCTCTCTAGGAGGCTCTCTAGGAGATAATGCCCAGCTCACGACCTACTTTGGCAAAGGCTACAATGACTCGATCCATGTGTTCCTGATTATGAGCAGCCGACATCTGGGTACGAATTCGGGCTGCCCCCCTTGGAACAACCGGGAAGGAGAATCCTACTACATAGATTCCTTCTTTCAGCATTCGTTCCGCAAACTCAGCAGCCAGTGAGGCATCACCCAGCATGACCGGAATAATCGCATGCCCATTACCTGCCAGTGTAAAGCCCAGCTTTTCCATCTCGGTGCGGAAGTAATCCGAGTTATGGCGCAGCTTCTCACGTAGCTCACCACCGGACTCCAGCATATCCAGAACCTTGATAGAAGCACTGGCAATGGTTGGACTCAGGGTGTTGGAGAACAGGTAAGGACGGGAACGGTTACGCAACCAGTCGATAACTTCAGGGCTGCGGGCAGAGGTATAACCACCAGAAGCACCGCCCAGAGCCTTGCCCAGGGTACCGGTAATAATATCCACACGATCCATTACGCCACAGTATTCGTGGGTACCACGGCCATTTTCACCGACAAAACCTACGGCATGGGAATCATCCACCATCACCATGGCATCGTACCTGTCCGCAAGATCGCAGACACCTTTGAGGTTGGCAATAACGCCATCCATGGAGAATACACCGTCCGTTGCGATCAGCTTGTAACGGGCACCTGCTTCTGTCGCTTCTTTCAGTTTGGCTTCCAGATCTGCCATATCGTTGTTGGCGTAACGGAAACGCTTGGCCTTACACAAACGTACACCATCTATGATGCTGGCATGGTTGAGAGAATCACTGATAACGGCATCTTCCGGTCCCAGCAGGGTTTCAAAAAGACCGGCATTAGCGTCAAAACAGGAGGAATAGAGGATAGTGTCATTCATGCCCAGGAATTCGGAAATGCGTTTTTCCAATTCCTTGTGCACATTCTGGGTACCACAGATAAAACGTACGGAGGCCATACCGTAACCGTATTCATCCAGTGCCTGCCTGCCTGCTTCTATCAGCTCAGGGGAATTGGCCAACCCGAGATAGTTGTTGGCACAAAAATTAATGACCTCTTCACCGGTGTTAACAGTGATATCAGCCTGCTGCTGGGAGGTAATAACTCGCTCGCTTTTGTACAAACCTTCTTTTTTAAGGTCTTCCAGCTGCTCACGCAGTCCAGCGTAAAAGTCGGCTTTCATTTCGGCTCCAGAAATCAAAAAATATGAGGGACTGGCCGGGACAGGCAGTTCATGCGCTCTTCTCAGTCAGACTCTTAGGGGAGCAGTCCCGATTCAACCCCCAAACACATTACAGGCTGAACAAAGTACCAATAACCCCATTGTAGAAGACAGCAATATTGAATCAGGGGGTCGAGACTCTGTACCAGCATTTATACGTATTTCGCCCGGACCCTGATGGCTCTGGTTCAGAGTATCCATTAAACAGGGCTATGCCCATTGAATTTGGAGATGTTTATGAAAGATCAGACAGTGTTCAGGAGCCTGTGGGATTTAAGTCAGGAAAAGGGGCTATCGCAACCGGAGAATTGCGATAACCCGTCTCTGTCACAAAGACAGAGAATTGACGAGAGCCGACAGACTGTCTGACTCGTTGATATTGTGTAAAACCTCAACCTGCAGGTCTTTCAGCTCAGTCCTGGCCATCAGAACAACCAGTCCCGCCTGAAGCAGGGCTTCTGTTTTCTGAACCCAGTGTTGATCCTGCTGATCAACGATGACAGGCAATAGACCACGATCAAACAAGTGACGCTCTACTTTCTGCAGATAAGCTTCAGAACCGTCAACCAGAACCAGAGCTGACTCCTGACGCAGTCGATTTGCCCTGTCACTGGCCAGAACCTTATCAGCGGTATCACCCTCATTAGCAACAGATTCAACCATACCAGCAGCAACGGTTGCATTGCTTAAGCGATCAATAACAATAAAGGCACCGGTTTGACGATTATCTACATAACGATCAAAAACAACAGGCTGCGTGAGTGCCAGCTTGCACGAGCCTATCTCATTCAGTGCCAGTTCATCGGCATCCTGTTGTTTCAGAGTGTTAATATCCACTCTATAGTTAATACCCGTAAAACTTCCTGCCACTTTAGTGGTGGCAAATTTAATCAGATACTGACGTCCTGGCTTCATTGCCTGCTCTGCCATCCAGACAACACTGGCATTCAGGCGAGAAGAAACTGAAATATCATCCCGGGCGTGCACCAGCATGTCACCCCGGCTGATATCGATCTCGTCCTTCAGTGTCAGAGTGACAGCCTGACCGGCAAAACCTTTATCCAGATCACCGTCGTAGGTAACTACTCTTTCAACTGCACTTTCCAGTCCTGAAGGTAGCACCTTAACTCTGTCGCCAGGCTTCACTGCACCAGAAGCAATGGTTCCGGCATAACCACGAAAATCGAGATCGGGTCGGCTCACGTATTGAACCGGAAGACGGAAATCATCGAGGTTACGGTCATGGGCAACCTCTACACTTTCCATTACTTCCATCAGAGTCTGGCCTGTGTACCAGTCAGCTTTTTCACTGCGATAAACAACATTATCGCCATCCAGAGCCGATACCGGGACAAAACGAACATCGCCCAGGTTCAGTGACTCGGAGAAATCCAGGTACTGATTCCGAATCTCTTCAAAACGTTTCTGGCTGAAGTCCACCAGATCCATCTTGTTAATAGCTACTACCAGATGTTTGATACCCAGCAGGCTGGCAATATAGGTATGACGGCGAGTCTGTGTCAGTACTCCCTGACGGGCATCCACCAGAATAATGGCCAGATCACAGGTGGAAGCACCAGTCGCCATGTTCCGGGTGTACTGCTCGTGACCCGGAGTGTCGGCAATGATGTATTTCCTGTTTTCAGTGGAGAAGTAACGGTAGGCCACGTCAATGGTAATGCCTTGCTCGCGCTCAGCCTGAAGACCATCCACCAGCAGTGCCAGATCGACTTTTTCGCCCTGGGTTCCAACACGCTTGCTGTCGTTTTCAACGGAAGCCAGCTGATCTTCATAGATCATGCTGGTGTCATGTAAAAGTCGACCAATCAGTGTGCTCTTGCCATCGTCAACACTGCCACAGGTCAGAAAACGCAGAATTTCTTTCTGCTCATGCCGACGCAGGTATTCCTGAATATCAGACTCGATCAGATCAGATTGATGACTCATTAGAAATAACCTTCCTGCTTTTTCTTCTCCATAGAACCGGCACTGTCATGGTCAATAACACGGCCCTGACGTTCAGATGTTTTGGTGAGCAACATTTCCCGGATCACATCAGGCAGAGTGTCCGCTTCTGACTCAACGGCTCCCGTCAATGGATAACAGCCCAGGGTACGGAAGCGCACTTTCTTCATCACTGGCTTCTCGCCGGGTTCCAGAGGCATACGTTCGTCATCAACCATAATCAGATTGCCATCACGCTCTACCACCGGGCGTTCCTTAGACAGATAGAGTGGAACAATGGGAATATTCTCGCGATAGATATACTGCCAGATATCCAGCTCAGTCCAGTTGGACAGGGGGAAGACCCGAATGCTTTCACCCTTCTCTACTTCACTGTTGTAGATATTCCAGAGTTCCGGGCGCTGATTTTTGGGATCCCAGCGATGGTGCTTGTCCCGAAAAGAGTAAACCCGCTCTTTCGCTCGTGATTTCTCCTCATCACGACGAGCCCCACCAAATGCAGCATCAAAACCGTGCTTGTCCAAAGCCTGTTTCAAGGCCTGGGTTTTCATTATATCAGTGTGTTTAGCGCTACCGTGGGAAAAAGGGCCTACGCCCTGCTCAACACCGTCCTGGTTGATATGAACAATCAACTCAAGACCCAGGTCGTCGACCAACCTGTCACGGAACTGAATCATTTCCCTGAATTTCCACGTGGTATCTACATGCATGAGGGGAAAAGGCGGTTTACCCGGATAAAAGGCTTTCATTGCCAGATGCAACATGACCGCTGAATCTTTACCAATAGAGTAGAGCATAACCGGGTTATCAAACTCGGCAGCAACTTCCCTGATAATCTGGATGCTCTCTGCTTCGAGCTGCTTCAAATGGTTGAGGCGCTCTCCAGAAAGCTCGTTAGCACCTTCTTGAGTGCTCTCCTGAGTGGCTGTATCAGACATGAATGCTAGACCCGAAGCTGGCTAAAAATTGTTCTTAGCTCGAATACTAGCAGCACCATTGGAATATAAAACAAAAAAACTATACCAATAATTCATAACATTATATTAACCCCAAAACGCCGCCGGAAACGCAATAAGGTATCCATCTGCCTATTCAGCCTGAAAATCAAACGGGAGAATCGATATCGACAAAAGTATGTTCAATAGCCTGCTTTTCTTGCAACCATTCGCCCAGAGCCCTGACACCGTAGCGCTCAGTAGCGTGGTGTCCGGCGCTGATGTAGTGAATGCCATTTTCACGGGCAAAATGAACCGTCGATTCGGAGATTTCACCGCTCACAAAAGCATCTACCTTCAGATCCAGAGCCAGATCAATCATGCGCTGGGCAGCACCAGTACACCAGGCCAGAGTTTTGATCTCATGGTCACCGCCCGAAATCAGCAGAGGTTTACGACCCAGCTTTTCTTCAATCTGCTCCCCCAGAGCTTCCAGAGAAACGGGAGCCACAGGTGCTCCCCAGTTACCTACAGAGCGATTTTTTCCCGGCTCCATGCCACCCTCTGTCTTCCAGCAAAGGAGTTTGGCTAACTGGGCATTGTTACCCAACTCCTGATGCCCATCCAGCGGCAGGTGATAGCTGATTAAGCTGATGTTGTGCTTGAGAAGCGTTTCAATCCGGCGCTTCTTCATACCTACAATGGCAGAATCTTCCCCCTTCCAGAAGTAACCGTGATGAACCAAAATAGCGTTGGCGTTGAGTTCAATGGCCCTATCAATCAAGTCCTGACAGGCGGTTACACCGGTCACAAGATGTTTAACCTGATCGCTCCCTTCGACCTGTAGGCCGTTGGGGCAATAATCTTTGAACAGCCCTGGCTGAAGTTCATCATCCAGGATCTTCACCAGCTGTTTCAGGGTGATGCTCATTCTCCACTCCACTGTTTATTGAATCTGAGAGCCTTTGACGCCATGTTTATCGACCCGCTTTGCACAAGTTTCGGGGCTATCTATCAGCCAAGAAATACAGGTATATTAAGGAATTATACTGCTGGCTTGCAGGTTTCAAGAATTTTTATTTACAGCAACGAAAGCCCCGGCCCACAATCACTGACAAGTACATCATGAAAAAACTTCTCAACCAGCTCATCTACCCCGCCCTGTCAGGCCTGATTGTGGCCTTGCTGGCGATATTGTTTGCTCCGAACTGGCTGGGCCTGCCCCAACTGAATTTCAATAATGTGCTCAACAGGAGTGAACAACTCTTGGGCATTGGCGAGATTTCCTATAGCTCGGCAGTCAAGATAGCAGCACCTGCAGTGTTCAACATTGCTACCGCCACATTGGTCGATGAATCCAGCCGCTCGAGAATGCCCAAGAGCCCCTTCACAGAAAATAATCTTGGCAGAGCCAAGGTAGAAACCAGCCTTGGCTCCGGAGTCATCATCAGCCCTGACGGCTACTTGCTGACCAACAATCACGTTATCGAAGGCGCCGACCGAATTGTGGCTGTACTGAAAGATGGTAGGGAAGAATCTGCAGCGATTGTCGGCAGGGACCCGGAGACGGACCTTGCGGTACTGAAAATAGATCTAAACGATTTACCCAGCCTGAATCTTGTTGACTCTGGTCAAAACGAAGTGGGGGACGTCGTTCTGGCGATTGGTAACCCCTTTGGACTGGGGCAAACAGTCACCATGGGGATCATCAGTGCAACTGGCAGGAATGACCTCAGCCTCAATACTTATGAAGATTTTATTCAGACCGATGCCGCCATCAACGTGGGTAACTCAGGAGGGGCTCTGATCAGCGCCCGTGGTGAACTGCTGGGCATTAACACGCTGTTGTTTTCCAGAGGTGGAGGTAATGAAGGCGTTGGCTTTGCTATTCCCTCCAGCATGGCTCGATTTGTCACTCAGTCCATCATCAAGTACGGTCGGGTTGTGCGGGGTTGGCTAGGCATAGAATCACAACCACTTACCAGCCGGTTGGCAGAAGCTTACGGTGTCGAAAGCAATGCCGGCATTTTGATTTCAGGTGTCTACGACAATGGTCCTGCAGATATGGCCGGTCTGAAACGCGGAGACATTCTGATAGCCATCAATAACATCAATACCAGCGATGGCAGGAAAGTCATGAATATGGTGGCCCAGGAACCACCGGGGAGTGAAGTGACCTTGCAGATTCTGCGTAATAACCAACCTCTTGAAATGAAAGCGGTTGTCGCTACACGACCCAACATGGTCAACTGATTGAGGATTATCCTATAAATATCAGCAAAATCATGGTACCGATAACACCGGCAAAAAAGGTACCCACATAAGCCACACCCGACCAAAGCCATTCATCATAATTGGTATGGTAACGTTTCAATATTTCCGGGGTTACAGGCTGGAGTCTGGTCAGATCATCCAACAGCATATGGTTGAACTGCCTGCCACCAATACTCTCAAAGCGATCCTGCTTTGTCACTTCCACCTCGACGATCAAAGCCTGCTTTTTATAACCACTGCCTAGCTTATAATGGCTCCAAACCAGCTTGCCATCTGTTTTTTTCCGAAGATTTATTCCGAAATGAGCAATATGGGTCAGATGTTCCAGAGGAAGAAACTGTTCCACAAAAGCATCGTGATAATAGACACAGTCCGAATGGCATGATGTGGAAAACCAAAGCCACTTTTCATAATCATTCTGTTCAACCGTCACACACACTTTTGTTCCAGATGAGTGACAAACGGCTTCTGTTTTGGAAGACCCCAGAGCCCAACCATTGAGACACATTAAAATCAGATATAAACCCACAAACAATGCCCCCCGAACTATCCTGCACATGCTTGCCTCTATTTATTCAGCTGAGAGTGACAAACATAGCAGGTGCCAAGCTTATCTGATCATTTTCCAGTTATATCGTCAGTGCCTGTTTTGCTGCACGATTCAACAGAAAGAGGAGCCCACCGACGGACACAACAATCAGCAGCATTACCAACCAGCTTGACTCCGGCACTGATAACTCGCCATTCATCAGTGAAATAATGTCGTGAGCTTTGATGCCCAACCAGATGGAAAAAAGTGTTCTGGGAAGCATGCCAAAAAAACCACCCAGCAGGAAAACCGAAAACGAAATATTCAGTGCGGGCATTAAAAGGTTCATTAATGCAAAAGGCAGAACGGGCGAAAGCCTGATCAGAAACATCAGGCTCCAACCACTGGCATTCAGGGTTTCCAGTGTTTTTTTGACCCGTGGGTTGTTTTGAATGGATTGCATCAGGTGTCCACCATCCAGGAGTACACCTACCCAGTAGCCCATTGCTGAAGCCAACAAATAGGCTGGCAACATATAGAGGATGGCATCCCAGCCCAGAAAAAAACCTGCTAGCATTGCAACAAAAGTACTGGGAGTCAGAGCCAGAGCCATGGTCGCAGCACTCAATAGAAAGAAAGGGAACCATTGCCCAATACTTAGATCGGATAGATCAGTCTGGTACCGGATTAACACCGAGGCCGCCCAGGAACTGAATAGCAATGGTACAGTGCTGAGGATAACCGCTCCGATAACAGACTTTTTGCTTACCCCGAGAATGAATGAAAATGACATACCAAGAGTCGATGCTTCATTTCTTGATACGATATTCCGCTGAACGGGCGTGAGCTGTCAGAAATTCTCCTCGCGCCAGCACAGAGGCTACTTTACCCATTTCTGAAGCCCCTTCGGATGAAAAATGAATCAGAGAAGATCGCTTCTGGAAATCATAAACCCCCAGCGGGGAGGAAAAACGCGCAGTACCGGAGGTAGGCAATACATGATTCGGACCGGCACAATAATCACCCAAGGCTTCGGCTGTGTAACGACCCATAAAAATAGCACCGGCATGACGGATATCAGACAACAGAGCCTGAGGATTTTCTACTGATAACTCGAGGTGTTCAGGAGCGATTCGGTTGGTGACGTCACAGGCGGCTTTCATATTCGGAACATGGATCATAATGCCTCTGTTGTTCAGCGATTCTGCAATAATCTTCTTACGCTCCATGTCGGGCAGCAATCGACGCATACTTGCTATAACCTGATCAAGAAAAAACTGATCCGGAGACACCAGAATCGCCTGAGCGTCTTCGTCGTGCTCAGCCTGAGAAAACAGATCCATAGCAATCCAGTCCGGATCTGTACGACCATCGCAGACTATCATAATTTCAGATGGACCTGCGATCATATCGATACCTACCTGACCAAACACTTCACGCTTAGCGGTGGCAACATAGATATTGCCAGGGCCAACGATCTTGTCCACGCCGGGAACGGTTTCAGTACCATAGGCAAGAGCGGCTACAGCCTGGGCCCCACCTATGGTAAACACTTTCTTGACGCCAGCAACAGCGGCAGCGGCAAGCACCATGTCATTGACGACACCATCCGGTGTGGGCACCACCATAACAATTTCTTTTACGCCAGCAACATGAGCCGGGATGGCATTCATCATAACGCATGAAGGGTAGGCAGCCTTGCCTCCCGGCACATAAAGACCTACACGATCCATAGGCAACACTTGTTGCCCAAGCAGGGTTCCATCCTCTTCTTCGTAAGTCCAGGAAGATTGCATTTGACGCTCGTGATAGCTTCTGATTCTTTTAGCAGCAACTTCCAGAGCCTTTCTCTGTTCCTGCGGGATGGTTTCCAGTGCCTTCTGTAGCTGCTCTTCTCCCAGAGTAAGATCCGCCATACCAGAAACGGAAAGGCGATCAAATCGATGGGTAAACTCTACCAGAGCCTCATCACCACGGGAGCGCACTTCGGCAATGATATGCTTAACACGATGCTGAACCTCTTCATCAGAGACACTTTCCCAGGCCAGCAGCCGATCCAGCTGCTCATTGAAATCCTGATTTTCGTAGCTCAGTTGTACAGGATTTACCGTCATCGTATTACTCCGTCACTCTTTTTTACCATGAACTTTTTACCACGAAAGCTGCCATGAAAACCCTTTTATCCGGGATTGAGGCAAAAAACGTTCATCAGTCATGGCTGTTAATAGGTTTGTGCGTCTACTGCAGCTCTCAACTGCTGAATCAGTGCATTAATGGCTTCAAACTTCACTTTCATGGAAGCTCTGTTTACAACCAGTCTGGAGGATACGTGAGTGATCAATTCTTTTGGCTCCAGCCCGTTGGCCCTCAGAGTATTACCGGTATCAACGACATCAATAATGGTATCTGCCAGACCCACCAGCGGTGCCAGCTCCATAGACCCGTAAAGTTTGATTACATCAGCCTGACGCCCCTGAGAGGCGTAGTAGCGTCTGGCGACATTCACAAACTTGGTCGCTACTTTGACCCGACCGGTTGTCGGCTCTTCATGCCCTTTTTTACCCGCAGTCATCAGCTTGCATTGGGCAATCTGCAAGTCCAAAGGCTCATAAAGCTCTGTCGATCCATGTTCCAGTAACACATCTTTTCCCGCCACCCCCACATCAGCAGCACCGTACTCAACATAAGTGGGTACGTCACTGGCTCTGACAATCAAAAGGTTGACGTCTGGATGAGTGGTAGAAATAATCAGCTTCCTGCTCTTGGCAGGGTCTTCAGCTAACTCAATACCCGCCTCCTTAAGCAGTGGCAGCGTATCTTTAAGTATGCGCCCTTTGGAAAGCGCTATTGTGATCTGGCTAGACATCTGGGACAGGCTTCCTTCGCGTTAAGTGGGGTAGTTTACACCAAACAGAACATGACGTGAGTGTTAGACTGCCGTACCGACAGGGAGTTTTTATACTTTTATGAGAGAAAAAGATTCAGAACTGATCTAACAAGATCAGGGGATAGCTGGAAGCTTCCCCTGACACATGACCGCCATAAGTTTTTCGGGTTCAGGAGACTATCAGGCAGGTACCCGCTGAATTTTCGCACCGAGCTGCTGAAGCTTCTCTTCAATACATTCGTAACCACGATCAATGTGATAGATGCGCTCAACAACCGTGTCACCTTCAGCGATCAGACCCGCGATGACCAGACTGGCTGACGCCCTCAGATCTGTCGCCATAACAGGAGCCGCCTTCAGAGAATCAACCCCTTTGATCACAACCGTGTTGCCTTCTACTTTCACGTCAGCGCCCATTCGCTTCATTTCCTGAACATGCATGAAGCGGTTTTCGAAGACGGTCTCTGTAATACTACCGACGCCTTCAGAAATCAGGTTCAAGGCCGTAAACTGTGCCTGAATATCTGTAGGCATGGCAGGATAGGGAGCCGTCTTGAGATCAATCGCTGCGGGACGTTTACCCATCATGTCCAGCTCAATCCAATCTTCGCCCCATTCCACGCAGGCTCCGGCTTCACGTAACTTGATCAGAATCGCATCCAGCAGATCAGGCTGAGTATCCTTAAGGCGAACTCTGCCACCGGTTGCAGCGGCAGCGATCAGATAAGTACCGGTTTCGATACGATCGGGCAGAACTGAATAAGTACATCCGTTCAGACGCTCAACGCCCTGAACACGGATAACATCGGTACCAGCACCTTCAATCCTGGCACCCATGGTCATCAGGCATTCCGCCAGATCAACCACTTCCGGCTCACGGGCAGCATTCTCAATAATGGTTTCACCGTCTGCCAGACAGGCTGCCATAAGAATGTTTTCAGTTCCGGTGACGGTGACGGTATCCATAAAGATACGGGCACCTTTCAGACGGTCCTTGATGCTGGCCTTGATGTAACCGTCTTCAACCACAATGTCAGCCCCCATAGCCTGAAGGCCACGAATGTGAAGATCAACCGGGCGACTGCCGATGGCACAGCCACCAGGCAGAGAGACTTCAGCACGACCGAACCGGGCCAACAGAGGCCCCAAAACCAGAATGGAAGCCCGCATGGTTTTTACCAGTTCATAGGGAGCTCTTAGCTGTTTGATGGTACTGGCATGAACTTCAACGTTCATACGCTCATCGACCATCAGATCAATACCCATACAGCCAAACAGCTCAAACATGGTAGTGATATCGTGCAAGTGAGGAAGGTTACAGACGGTAACCGGGTCATCCGCCAGCAGGGTGGCTGCTAGAATAGGCAGCGCAGAATTCTTGGCACCGGAGATACGAATTTCGCCATCCAGACGCGTACCACCAGTGATAATCAGTTTATCCATCATAGTTTCACCTGTGATCTGCTGGTTAGGTCTGACGCTGAGCTTCGGAAGGTGTCTGGGTGGTCATGGTCACCGCATGAATGGCACCACTGGCGATCAGTTCATTCAGGTGTTTGTATACCATCTGCTGACGTTTAACGGGCAGGGCCCCTTCAAACTGGTCACTGATAACGGTGAGTCGAAAGTCACATCCTTCCCCTTCTACCAGAACCTTTGACCCCGGGATACTCTCTTCCAGCAGCGCCTTAACTTCGGTGGCTTGCATGCATTCACCTCTCAAAACAGGCATGAACCGGATAAAAGCCGTCTCACGCCTCAAAAGCATAAACACAAAAACACCACCCAACAGTGGTATTTCCATGAAAAAATCCAACAGCCATTCAACAAGCCTGTGCTCGCCGTACATGCTTGCGGGCAAATCGATGAATCATATCGGACATTGACTGCACTGACCAGTCCCAAAGGGGACTGGCAGCCAAAAGACTGCAATTACGTTCAATCAGGAAGTGGGGCAAGTACTTTCCTGCAAAATGGGTGCTATTCCACAGACCTTGGCCAGGGCAGCAAGCTCCTCCGGCATATCAGAGAGGCAGAGATGCCCGCCCTTACTCTGAGCCAGCCTGATCCAGGACAGACAGACAGAAAGGGTTGAGCTATCTCCTTTTAGCAGTTCTCCAAGACTGACTCTCAGGACACCTCCGGGAGCTATGTCCTCTTCCAACAGTCTACGTCCCTCACTCTCCACTTCGACAGCATTATCAACATTGACAATCCCGCGAAGTGAAAACTGCCCTGGCGCCAATCGTTCAAGCTGCATAATTTGAATTCCTGAATGCTCACAGTAAAAAATTGACCAGACTACTTGTTAATGTTCCCGTCTGTTGAAGCCGACATGATGGCAGCCCAGTGCTCTACCACGTAAGGCACTTTCTTGTGCTTTTTCATAGCATCGGCAAACTGGCTCTGGAACTGCTTGGCAATGTTGATGCCTTCAATAGACACGTTTCGCAGCTTCCAGCGACCATCAACGTGTACCATTGAGTAAAAGATCTCGACCGTGTTGGTGCTGGTGCGAACCTTCATCTTGACGGGGACACGACTGGTTTGGCCTTCCTGATATTTTTTCAGCAGCTCGGGAGAAGTTTTATCCACACTGTCGATAATCAGGCTAGTGTCGTCCAGAGACAATAGTGCCTTGCCATAGAAACGGATCAGACTGTCTCTGAATGCCGATTCAAACTTATCAACCTGATCAGGGCTGCGGTGAGCAAATTTGCCCATGACATAGCGGGCTACCTGATCAAATGCCACTACCGGAGATAAAAGTCGATTGACTTCCCTGAAAAAACCTTCAGGGTCTTTCTGGTAACGCTCCTTATTCTTATTGAAGGTATCCAGCAGCTCGGAAGTAATCCTCTTGACTTCCTCTTCCGGTGGCTGCAAAACAGGTGCAGCATAAGACATTCCCGCCGCCATCAGGCAGACCAGCCCCACCATGAATTGTTGAACAGTCTTTACCATTTTCATCATTGATTCTATCTTCCTTTGCAGGCTTTCTAAATTGAATTTAATAGCCTTTTAAGCTCTGGCAAATTTTGTTCGATGGTTCGACAAACCAGTTCTATATCCAGAGTTCCATAAGCATGAGCAGCCCTGTTACGCATTTGCCCTGCACCTCGAAGCGATGACCGAAGAGCTGGAGCGGGCTCAAACCCGGGAATTTTCATGACTTTGCCAGCTTCTTCCCCAATAATGACCATGCGCACCATTACGACATCCTGTAACTGTCTATCTGCCTTGAACCGGGCCAATGTGCAACTGCCAGATTACGCTCAATACATTCAATGCTTTCCAGCATTTTCTCCACTGGATATCTCACTTCCTTGACCATAATTCACAACACCCTAATGTCCTGCTCTATTTGCTTTCTATAGGGTTCATAAATAGATTCACGAGCGACTACATCAACAGGAATATTCAACAGATCTTTCAAGTCGCATTCGATATTACCAATATCAAAAAGTGTTGTCTGGTCAGTGGATTCTACCAGAATGTCAATATCATTCCCCTCATCGATATAGCCATTTCGAGCCAGAGACCCAAACACTCCTGGATTAGAGCAATGGTAACTTTCAACTATACGTATGATACTCACGCGATACTCACGCAATTCATTCATGGTAAGCTTTGGCATTCTGCTCTCCTGAATTCTCCTTCCTGTTTACTGATACCTGCTACCTAGCAGCCTGTCGGACTTAAGGCTGTCCTACTGCGGTTGCAATAAATTGGTC
>NZ_JAHHPR010000166.1:0-1411 GCF_024606255.1 Endozoicomonas sp. SESOKO3 | reverse complement strand
CTTAAGAGGTGTTTTCAGGGAGGATGGCAGGAAGGAGCCATGCGGGAAGGTCTGTAAGAATAGTCGCGCCCTGTCGAGTCACAAAAGAATCGCTCACACCGGGAAACAAACCTGTGACCTTTCAATAGTCGGGAATTATGGCCAGTTGCGGCCATGCGGGAAAGTCTTCAAGAATGTTCTATCTCTGTCATCTCACAAAGGCAAAATTCACACCGGGCAAAAAACCTGTGACATGACAGTGATCGGGGAGGATGGTCAGGAGCAACCATGCGGGAAGATCTGCAAGCATGCTCAGGCTCTGGCAGATCACAAAATGAGACATCGAAAACGCATGCGCTTTTGTGTGGGCCAGGATAATGAACTCAGTCCTAAAGAGAGTAAATTAAGAAAGGGTAAATTAAGAAAGGGTAAAGTGAAATAAGTGTGATTAACCTGACTGCATAATTTGGGTGTCAGACCTCCAGAAAGGGAGTGATGCTGAATTCAAACAATAAGTGCAGCCTAAGGTTTGTGAGAGAAAAGTATGCTTGTTTTTTTGATTTAGCACCTTTCTGGTCTATTACTTTACTGACCTGTATTTATTCACTATAAAACAAGAATGGATGAATAGAATAATGAGACGATCATTTTTTGTTGTGCTGCTGTCGCTTCTTTTGGCGTCTGTCGTTTGTCGGGCAGAATCGTTGACAAGACATTTTGTTGTCGAGCATAAACAGACCAGTGAGAGCTTTTCTATAAAGCACAACCTGAATTCGTTGTTGGGCAATCCGACACACCTTGCCGACACAAACGACTATGCATGGGCAGTTTTGCCGTCTGATGACAAATCACACAGGCTTGATGGTTACACTTTAAAAACGACCTTTATTGAGTCCATTTCGTGGCAGTTGCTTTACGCCACCAATCTGCTGGTGGCTTATGAACTGTTCCTGACTACACATGACGCCGCTCTGAGCGGCAAAACTTATTCATGGATACCCGAAGAGGCGTTTGTCGCAGTCGGCTGGCTCTTAAAAAGCTATTGGAACCCTGATTCAGTAATGTTTAACCCGAGGGATCAACTGAAGGCAAGTCAGGATGATTCGTTTGCGATCAACACTATGATGCTCCCCGGACAAAGCCAGCAACAAAGTGACCAACAAAACCCACCATCAGAATCATCCGGTCAGCAAACCCCGGGGGCAACTGCCCATGTTAGAGGCTCTGTCAAAAGACGCCTGTCTTCTGGCTCTGGCCGTGATAACGAAGGTTTTGAACAAGAGCAGCATACTTTGGGTTTAGAGTGTTACGTCGATTCCTGTCATGGCGTGTGTAAATTCCGAAAATTATCCAATAGTACAGAGTCAGCTGAAGAGCCGCCGAATTCTATAGAAAAATCCCATAGAAAGTTCAACAGACCACACCACTCAGC
>NZ_JAHHPR010000165.1:0-1092 GCF_024606255.1 Endozoicomonas sp. SESOKO3 | reverse complement strand
CACAGCCACTCACCCTGGTGATGGATATCCGCAAGCTCACCAGTGAGGAGCTGCCGAAATTTAACGATTTACTGGACCCGGATACCCCCTGTCTCTACGACAAAGTCAGTCAGATGAAACGCCCCCTGGGAGAGCATGTTGCTCTGCTGGTTCTGGCAAACCTTGCACAGTTGACATCGGTTGGCCAGGCCGACGGTGCACCAGGTGCTGATTTCTGGCGGCGAATTAATCGACCGGGAAATACCTGGCAGTTCCACCCGCAGACCGGCAATGACCGGGCGAATGAAATCAACAAGGTTCCAGGGGTATTGGCTGAATTTCCCGGCTTCGAAAGTTCAGTGGAAAAAAAAATAGACGACAATGACATTATTATTAACTGTCACTTGCACAGTAATTGGCGACACTTACTGCTGGGCGGCCCCGGATTGGATAAACAGGGGCGAATCCGGCACATTCCCGGCAGGCTTGAGTCATTAAAGGCCGGACAACGTGTGATTCTGAAAGGAGCCAACTGGCAGGACCTGACCTTTGAACAGACGATTCGGCAGATGCTGGCGCAAAAGCGCTTTGAGAGCAATGGGAAGATTTGTCAGTTACCAGACGATGTTCAATTTTATCAAGTGCCAGTGGAAAAGGACGAGCTTCATTCACTGTTCCAAAGCCTGTCCTGCTCTCTTTACAAAAAAGACGACAAAAAACACCCGTCTGCCCCCCCGATCATCATTAACCAAAGTAATATTTCGGGATGGCTGAACCCGATTGCCATTGCCCCGGAAGGCTGTGCAGTCCCCAACATCAATCTCTTGGAACAAGTTCGGGCGGGGGGTGTGGTCACCATAACGTCACCCCTTACCGAGGCGCTCTGGTTTTATTTACTGGGCTCGCTAAAGGCAATTCGTGAGACCACAGACCTGGAACCCCGACTACAGGTGGCTCATTCAAAACAGCAGCCGAAAGCCCTGGGATTGGCAGAAAACCATGAGCTTTCAGTGAGAGATCAGGCCGCTTTTAAGACCATCACGTATCAGCAACAAACCCAGGCCAGTCATTGGATCAATGATCTGGAATCACCTTTGGTGATTCAGGTCAATG
>NZ_JAHHPR010000164.1:0-32220 GCF_024606255.1 Endozoicomonas sp. SESOKO3 | reverse complement strand
GCCCATTGAGAGTGCTCTCAGCTCAGCCCTAAGGGTTTCAATCTCTCTTTCCATAGCCGCCTTGTCTGTATCGAACTGTCTGGATTGAGCCGCCAAGGTACTGACTTCATCCTCTTTCGCTCGCAAAAGAGAGCGGGTCTGTTGCAAGTCATTCTGAACTTGAGAGAGTGTCTTTTTTTTCTCCAGGAGTTCAGGCCCCTTGACCCTAAGCAAATCGTGTGCATGATTCAGCTTTCTCAGCAAACGAGCGTTTTGACTTTCTATTTCAGACTGTTGCGCTTCTTTGGCTTCAAGCATTGTGGTCTTCTGGCGTAACTCATTCTTTAGTGGCTCAATCTGTCTGGATAGTGCAGCATTTTTTTGCCGGTGTTCGAAAATGGCATGATTAAGATGATTTATTTTTTCCCGATCTCCTGATAAATCGCTCTCCAGCTTGTCAGCCCGTTCGGACAGCGCAGCTTTTTCTTCTGCGAGTTCCTTTTTGGTATTGTGATCAGCATCTAAACGACGTTGTTTTGCTACTTTAAGTCGGTTCAGGAACTGGACCTTTTTTGATAGGGCATCAATTTCTTCCGTGAGTACCTGTATGGTCTCGTGATCAGCATCTGTGCGACGTTGATATGCTGCTATAACTATGTTCCGAGCCTCAACCTTTTTGGATTCGGCAGCTTTTTCTTCCCGGATTATGTCAAGGTCGCGCTGCATCTCTGTTGAACGACAATTAGCTTCTCGCAAAAGCTTCTCTAAATTCATGACTTTTTCATCGACACGTGCATTTGTATCCTGCTTGCGCTGTGCTCTTATCAATTGTTTTTCGCTATTTTCAAGCTGTCGTTGCAATTCTTGCTGATCCTGATCCTTATGCTCACGTTCTAGCGCTTTCTCATAACAGGAAATATTGCTTGCCAATGAAGTTTCAGCCTGCCGTGCAGCATCCAGAGCAATAAAGAGCTGAGTTCGGAACTGTAAAAGGCGTTGGTAATCCTCCTGAATGCGTTCATCCATTTTCTGCAACTCAGCCCAGATTTCAGCTTCTCTGTCCTCGGCAGGCTGTCGCGAATCGGTTAGCGTGCTCCAAAGACTACCCATCCGGGATGAAGACGCCACTACCGTTCGGGACTCCAGACTTTTACCACCATTCAATAAAGGGCAGTGCACAGGTGGGTCAGGTAACTCTGCCACTGTCATACTTGTACGCATAATGCTTAGTGTCTCTTTAAGAGCACGGCATTGACGCAACAAATATTCCGCATTACTGCCCTGATGGTTGCTGAGCACCTCTGGTGTCATCCCAACATCTTGATTAGCCAAAAGTTCTGTGACCAATGAAGGTCTTGCTGCTGATTCGAGTGGACTCGCCATAGTAATAATCCCTTTACAAAGTTCAACAATTCATTAATCGTTTGACTGTGGTCAGCACGACTTGTTCCCCTGTAAGATCCCGAATAACTTTCCTGTTAGCTATTCCGACAAAATTTCTCCAGAGAATTTCTCCAGCCAATAGAGAAAACCGACACTCTCGCCTCAGACTTACAACAAATTTTCTGTAATATTCATTTCCTCAAACACCGCATTCAGAGCTTTTTAAAATATGCACGGGGAACTAAATGAACAGACAATGATCGAAGATTAAAGCTATCTGAAATTCAACGACAGGAACAAAAGATATGAACGGAATCACACCACCTGACAGACCATATAACCCATATAATCTGCCATCAGCCTATCAACTGCCGACCGAAGACTGTCCTATTTGTATCGAAGCTTTTGCCGGAAAAGACGTCAGGGTTACCAAGCCATGCAAGCATATGTTTCACGTGACCTGCCTGGAGCTCTGGCTGTTGGAGAATACATCCTGTCCTCTATGCAGAACCAGTCTCTGGGAAAGAGAAGTACGACCAGCGCCTGCCATGCCCGGTAATCCTGGCCTATTGAACCAGCAGACCCTGGGTCGGGCCTTAACCTCTTTGTTATCAGCTATGGCCAGTTGGGCGGGATACCTCTGTCCAAACTGGTTGGTAACGGTTTTAAACTTAGTGGGTATACAACCAGTGCCTGCCAGCATCAGTAATCCTGACCTGCCAGAAAATGCCTCATTGGACCATCAGGCCCGGGATCAAGCCCTGGCAGCTCTCATATCAGCTGCGGCTAATCAGACGGGATACCCCTCTCCAGAGGAGGTGGAAACGCTTCTGAGTTTAAGGGAATTACTCACAGCGCCTGCCAGCATCAGTAATCCTGACCTGCCAGAAAATGCCTCATCGGACCAGCAGGCCCGGGATCAAGCCTTGGCAGTTCTCTTATCAGTTGCGGCTAATCAGACGGGATACCCCTCTCCAGACACCATAGCAGAGGCTATAAGTTTAGGTTTTCTGAGGGACTGATTCCGTCACCTTTGCAGGCACCTTGAATAATCTGCCATACTTTGGAGCCCAAACAACCAGGTGAAATGGTCCTGCGCAAAAGAGACACAGGCACCCAACGATTGATGAGAGCAGCATTAACATGATTGACAAATCCATTCCCCTCACTGACATTCATCGTCATCTGGACGGTAACATTCGTCCCCAGACCATTCTGGAGCTGGGTCAGCAGCACAATCTGGAGTTACCCGCCGATCATCTGGAAGCGCTGATTCCCCATGTCCGTGTTATGAGTAATGAGCCGGATCTGGTGAGTTTTCTGGCCAAGCTGGACTGGGGAGTTAAGGTTCTGGCGGATTACGACGCCTGTCGTCGTATCGCCTATGAGAATGTCGAAGACGCCCTGAATGCTCAAATTGATTACACCGAGCTGCGCTTCAGCCCCTACTACATGGCCATGACTCACAACCTTAACCCTGAAGGTGTGGTAGAAGCGGTAGTGGACGGTGTGCAGGCAGGTAGCCGTGATTTTGGGGTCAAAACCAACCTGATCGGTATCATGAGCCGCACTTTTGGCCAGGAAGCCTGCCAGCAGGAGCTGGATGCCTGTCTGGCCTTCAAAGACAAAATGGTCGCCATTGATCTGGCAGGTGACGAGTTCGGCAAGCCGGGTGAGCTGTTTGTTGATCACTTTAAACAAGTTCGTGATGCCGGCCTGAATGTGACCGTTCATGCTGGCGAGGCAGTGGGCGCTGAAAGCGTATGGCAGGCTATTCGTGATCTGGGGGCCACACGAATTGGCCACGGTGTCAGAGCGATTGAGGACCCGGCGCTGATGGATTACCTGGCTGAGCACTGCATTGGTATTGAGTCCTGCCTGACTTCAAACATTCAGACCAGCACCTTCCCGAGCATTGAAAAGCACCCGCTCAAAAAATTCCTGGAACACGGCGTTCTGGCCACGATCAATACCGATGACCCAGCCGTAGAAGGCATTGAGCTGCCTTATGAGTATGAAGTGGCGGCTCCGTCTGCCGGTCTGTCTGCGGACCAGATTCTGCAGGCTCAGGAAAATGGCCTGACAATAGCTTTCCTCAGTGACACCGAGAAAGAAGCACTCAAGGCCTCCAAACAGTGAGCCTCTTAAGGTTGGGTTTTACTGATCCGACCGTCAATGCTGATCCGGCGCCTCTTTGGCTATTTCGTTACCAGAGGCTTTTCCCTCAGCAAAAGCTTTAGCATTACTCAAAGTGGTTTTGGCAATCGCCATCAGCGCCTCTTCGGTAAGAAAGGCCTGGTGGCCGGTAAAGATCACGTTGTGACAGGCTGAAAGGCGTCTGAAAACATCGTCCTGAATCACCTCATCGGACAAGTCCTCAAAAAACAGCTCCTGCTCGTTTTCGTAAACATCCAGCGCCAGTCCACCCAGTATCCCTTTTTTCAGAGCGTCAATCGCTGCCACTGAATCCAGCAGTTTCCCCCTGCTGGTGTTCACCAGTAGCACCCCGGGTTGCATCTGGCTAAATGCGTCCTCATTGATTATGTACTCGTTATCTTTCGTTAAGGGGCAGTGCAGGGTGATCAACTTGCTCTGTTGCAACAGCTGATTCAGAGCAACATAGTCTCCGCCCAGTGCTTCAAAAGCCGGGTTCGGGTAGGGGTCGTATCCCAGCAGTTTACAACCAAAGCCTTTTAGAATGCGGGCAGCAGCTATACCAATCTTGCCTGTGCCAATGACCCCCGCTACACGACCATGGAGGTTAAAGCCGGTCAGCCCCTCAAGTGAGAAGTTGGCATCCCGGGTTCTCTGGTAGGCTTTATGGGTTTTTCGATTCAAGGTCATAATCAGCGCAATGGCGTGCTCTGCCGTGGCTTCAGGAGAATAAGCCGGAACTCTGGCTACCGTGATACCCAGCTCTCTGGCCGCGTCCAGGTCCACATTGTTAAATCCGGCACAGCGCATGAGCAGAAGTCTGATATTATACTCAGCCATGACACTCAGAACGGGCCGACTGAGATCGTCATTAACAAAAGCACAGACTGCATCACCCGTCCTGGCCAGGTGAGCGGTTTTTTCATCCAGGTGAATATCAAAGTATTCCAGTTCCAAGCCGGAGTCGGCATTGCACAGGTCAAAGAATTCACGATCGTATTTTTTGGCGTTAAAGATGCAGATTTTCATGATCGGTTCAGGTTCCTTTTTTCGCTGGCATGAGCAGTAAGCAGTCATGAGCTATAGGCTTCTGGTTAAGAATCATAGCGGAGTTTTTGATTGAAAATAGCCTTTCTGCGTAAACGTTTGGCAGCCCTATCGGGCAGTGGTCTGATTCCACTGTCCCGGGTCAGCCAGTGCAGGTCGGGACTCGCTGATCCGGCCTTTAACGCCAAGAGTTTTACAACACAAATTAGCAAGCGAGCCATAATGACGCGAGCTGTTCTTTTGTGAATGATTGAATTTTTAATCTTTTCTACTAACTTTGTCAGAGGGTTTTATTGGTTAATAGAAATCATATGAAAACTATCTTTTTTGGGGTAATGCTGGTTATCGCTATGGCTGGATTTTGTTCCGAAGAGGATGATTCTATTTGTGTTGGCAACAGTTTTTTTTTCCAAATCAATGACCCGGATGATTATGAAGTGAATATCAAATTTTTGGATAAAAGTTCAAGTCTGCTATATGAGCATGACTTATTCAATGGGTTAAACCCTGATGCAATAAAGAAAAAAACATTAATTGATTTTTCTTCTCAGGTAACAACGATAAAAACAATCGTGTTAGATAGAAATAGCAAGGTTATAGCCACAGAGATGGAAAGTTATACAGACGATATAATTGAAGGACTTTTACTATCGAGCTATCTAATTACCTTAACTCATGCCGGAAATCATGATGTTAGATTAATCTCTAATCAATGTTATTCACCTAATGATCAGGAAAAGGTTAAGATACTACAAACCTTTACAAATATTTTTATAAACCAGTTAAACACTTTTGAATCAAATAACAAGTTTTTTAAAATCATTGAGATAGATCAAAGTAAAAAGGAACAGTTGCTTAACGAGAAGCTTCGTTTGCATGGCTATAAAAAAGATGCCTGTGGAAGATATATTCACATTAACAGTACATCACCAAGATCAACCGACTGTGCCGGGATTGTTGTTCCGGTTATGAATTAACCGACTAATAAAACAGTGGGCGGTAGGCAGGTTATCTGCCTCGTCACTGTAAAACCACTGTATTGAAAAAGCATTTTCCACCTGCTATTTGCTGTCATACCCACTCTCTTGCCGTAGTCGGCATTGTACTGATCAAAAAATTCACGATCGTGTTTTTTGTATTACAGATACAGATTTTCATGAACGGTTCAGATACCTTTTTTACTGGCATGAGCAGTAAGCGACCATGAGCTACAGGCTCCTGGTTAAGCTTCAAAGCCGAGTTTTTTAATAAAAATAGCCTTTCTGTGTAAACGTATGGCAGCCGTAATGGGCTGTGGTCTGATTCTACTGTCCCGGGCCAGCCGGATAGGTCATATCTCGCTAATCCGGCCTTTAACGCCAGGAGTTTTACAACACTAATTAACAAGCGAGCCATAATGATGTGAACGGTTCTTTCGTGAATGCTTGAATTTTTAATCTTTTCTACTACATTTGCCAGAGGATTTAATTAATAAGGATTATATAAAAATGAAAACTATTTTTTTTGGGGTGGTGCTGGTTATCGCCACGGCGGGGTTTTGTTCAGAAGAGAATGATTCTATTTGTGTTGATAACAGGTTTTTTTTTCAGATCAATGACCCATATGATTATGAAGTGAATATCAAATTTTTGGATGAAAGTTCAAATCTGCTGTATGAGTATGACTTATTCAATGGGCTGAATCCTGATGCTATAACGAAAAAAATATTAATTGATTTTTCTTCTCAGGTAATAACGCTAACATCAATCTTGTTAGATGGAAGTCGCAAGGTGATTGAAAGAGAAAAGGAAACTGAAAAAGACGATAAAATTGAGTCACTTTTACCATCAAACTATTTAATTACCGTGACTCATGCCAGCAATCATGATGTTGCATCAATCTCTAACCAATGTCACTCATCTAATGATCAGGAAAAGGTTAGGATATTACAAGCCTATACAAATACTTTTCTAAAACAGTCAAGCACTTTCAAATCAAGTACCGAATTTTATGGAATCACTGAGATCGATGAAAGTAAAAAGGAACAGTTGTTTAACGAGAAACTTCATTTCCTTGGTTATAAAAAAGATGCCTGTGGAAGATATATTCCCATTAATAGTACATCACCAGGATCAACCGACTGTATCAGGATTGTTGTTCCGCTTTTTCTGGATTATCTGCCGAAGAAATTGCCGTTAAAATAAGGTGTTAGGTGTCTCTGTGCCATCTCTTATTGTCTGCTATGCTCAACGCACAAGAAATAATCATAAGGTGTACGCATGAACCACGATAAAGACACAGACGATTTCTGGAATGCCATCAGTCGCATAGAGGTCAGTATAAAAAACTCACAGGACGATATTAGGAAGCTGTACCTGCACAGCGCACGGCAGGAAATATCTATTGAGTCACTTAATGAAAAGATTGACGCTAACCAGCAAGAAAATCGTGAACGTTTTGACAAGATTGAAGACACTCTGGCTGTCATTGTAAACCACTTCCAAAAATAACCACGACACCTAACAGCACGCTCGGCTGAGACGTACATACTGTGCGCCCTTCAGCCCTGGGATACCCACTCTCTTGCCGTATCCAGATCAACATTGTTAAATCCGGCACAGCGCATGAGCAGAAGTCTGATATTATACTCCGCGATGACACTCAGAACTGGCCGACTGAGAGCGTCATTAACAAAAGCACAGACTGCATCACCCGCCCCGGCCAGGTGTGCGGTTTTCTCATCCAGATGAATATCGAAGTATTCCTGTTCAGAACCGCAGTAGGACGGCCTTAAGTCCGACAGGCTGCTAGAGGCTCGTGGTTAAGTATCATAGCGGAGTTTTTTAGTGAAAATAGCCTTTGTATGCCAACGTATGGCAGCCTGGCTAAGCAGTGTCATTATTCTGATGGCCTGTCTGTGGGCAGGCGATCTGCTCAGCGTTTGGATCAATCATGCCCTTCCGGGCAGTATTATCGGAATGCTGCTTCTGGCAGCCCTGCTGGGCAGTGGCCTGATTCGACTGTCCTGGGTTGAAACGGGTGCCGGTTTTATAATTCGCTGGATGTCCCTGTTATTTGTGCCTATCGGGGTCGGTGTCGTCGATCAGCTGAAACTGCTGGCCAGCAGCCTTGGTGCTCTTCTGCTGACCAGTCTGCTGGGGACAGTGTTGGTTATGGCCGTTTCCGGTTGGTTGTTTCAATGGCTGGAGCGTACCCGACAATGACCTTGTTCCCGATAGTTACGATCACTCCGATGAAGGGCCTGCTCTATTGTTCTATGACGGTGGTAGTCTACCTGACGGCCTGGCAGCTTCATAATCGTTTCAAGTATTCAATGCTCAATCCATTATTGGTCAGCATTCTGGTAGTCGTGGGTATTCTTCTTGTCGGAAACATTCCTTACTCCGACTACGAACAAGGAGGTGACTGGCTAAGCAATCTGCTTGGCATCGCGGTTGTCGCTCTGGGAGTGCCTCTTTATCAACAGATGAGAGATATTCATCGGGAGCTGACCGGTGTGATTCTGGTGGTTTTTGTCTCCAGCCTTTTTGCCCTTGTCAGCACAGTTATACTGGCGGTCCTGGCGGGTGCCGATGGTCAGGTCGCTCTTTCTCTGGCTCCCAAATCGGTCACAACACCGATTGCTGTGTTGATTGTGGATAACCTGAACGGTGTCCCCTCTCTTGCCGCTATCGCTGTGATCCTGACGGGCTTGATGGGTGCTATTTTTGGCTTGCCACTACTCTCATTATTGAAAATCACTGATCCCAAAGCCAGAGGTATCGCCATGGGCACGGCCTGCCATGCATTGGGCACTGCGAGGATGGTACAAAGTTCATTGAAGGAAGGCGCCTATAGCGCGCTGGCGTTAGTACTTTCTGCCAGTATCAGTGCCCTGATGGCTCCCTGGCTGGTACCCTGGGTTCTTGGCTGGTTGAATTAAACAGCCGGGTTTTGCCCGGCCGCTTTTTCTGCTTAATACTCCACTCGATAACTCAGTGTGTAAGCACGACCTTCTGCCTTATGAGCACTAATGCCATTGTAGGTGTCTCCTGCCCACTGGCTGTAGACCGTTTCGTAGTCTTCATTCAACAGGTTGGTAATCCCTGCTTTCAGAGTGCCCACTGGCATAGCGAAGGAAGCCAGCAGATCAAGGGTGGTATAACCATCAACCTCATAACTTTTGATATTACCACCGGACACCTTCTTACCCTTGTCGTAATCGGCAAAGGTTGTCGACTGTAGACGTACATTCATATCTGCCTGATCGTAGGAGACAAAGGCCACATACTTTTCCGGGGATACGTCGGCTGCCTGCAGGTCGAGCCATTTCCCCACTTCTTCGTAGTAGCTGCGTCCTTCTGTAAAGGCATAGCTGCCACCGACACTCCAGTAATCATTGACGAAGTATTCCAAAGAGCCTTCAAAGCCATAGACCTTTTTTTTCTGATCCAGCAAGTCCACATTGTAATTTTCATTAAAGTCTATGGTTTTATCAGACTCGTTATAAAAGACAGAGGCATTGGCCAGCAGGTCATCAAAGCGTCCACGCCAGCCCAGCTCATAGCTGTCAGTCTTGATGGCATCCAGATTCGCTTGTGATATATCGGTAGGATTCAACGGCAGAGGTAATATGGTCAGAGCGCTGTCAGGTGAAATAACATCCCTCAGAATCCTTGAAGCATCCGGGACTTCAAAGCCCTGAGAATAGTTAGCGAACACTTCGTTGCTGTCATTCAGTCGATAAACCAGACCAACGTTAAATAGAGTAGCGTCATACTTCCTGACGTCGCCCTCTAATACGGTTACATCCGCTCCGGGAGCATAAATAGGCAAAAGCCAGGTTTCTGCCAACGGGGTGTAGTCAGCGATATCCAGTTCAGCGCGCTCGTGACGAACACCGGCATTCATTGTCAGTTGTTCAGTGATATCCCAGGCGGTCTGCAGATATAACCCGAGAGTAGTGGCATCGACATCCGGACCGTATTCATAGGAAGATCCTGTGGGTTCAATGATCGTGCCGCCACTGTCAATGTACTTCTGTAGATCGTGCAATTGTCCCCTTTGCTCGCCTTTATCTACATCGTAATCAACCCCGTAGGAGATTCTGAACGTATCGGTCAGTTCTCTGTCCAGAAGCAGCTTCACACCATAAACCTCTGAGGTAGACGTCGACTGATTAAGAAAAGTAGTGCCGGGCAATATCGTGGAGCCAACTAATATATTCGGGTAGGGGAAGAACCTCGCATCACGCTCACGATAGTAGGTTTGCAACTGGAAATTATTGCCCAAAAAGTCAGCATCACTGTAGACCAGATCAATGGAATTTCTCTTGCTGTAAGGCTGATCCTCCAATTGTAACCCTTTAACTGGTGGGGGTGCGTCAGCAGCATCTCCGCTGATCAGAGAGGAAATGTCTGGCGCGTAATCAGAATCCATCTGATCATCAAAATATTGCAGTGTTGCCTCCAGACGCTGTTCCGCGTTGAAGTCATAACCCAGTTTCACCAGAACATCTTTAGTATCGGTATCGCTTCGGCTCACCTGAGATGGGTCAGGATTAACGCGGTCACCGTCAGCATCAAAAATGCCATCACGGCTCTCGTAAGTACCACTGAACAGGTAATCAAAATCACCATTACTGCCACTGATACTCTGATTCAGGGTATAGCTGCTCAGCTCGTCACCGGAGACTTTGATGCCTGCTTCAGAAGCAAACTGAATGTCGTAATCGGCTGGCTTACGGGTGATCACGTTGATAATACCTCCGGTAGCACCACCGCCATAAATAGCGCTGGCACCGGAAATCACTTCAATGCGTTCAATGTTTTCAGGGCGGATCATGCTGAGCTGGCGGCTGATCTGACGGTTCTCGGTCTGAGCGATGCCATCAATCAAAACCAGAGCCTTACGACCACGGACGCTTTGAGTTCTGTCGGTCACCGTCTGAGTGCCGGGACCAAAGCCAGGTACCAGCTGTTCAAGAATATCAGCCAGTTTCTGACCGGGCACGCTCTGCCGGGCCAATGCTTCTCCGCTGATGATCTGAACGGTCCCGGAGACGTCAGAAATGCTGGCTTCAGAGCGGGAAGCAGTAACAACAACTTCTTCCAGCCGGGTCACGGAATCGTCGGCTTCTGCGAAAGCACTCTGACTTCCCAACGTCATGGTTATGGCGATAGCAAGAGGCGTTTTATTAGTCTTCATTATCTGGGGTTTCCCTGTTCTTGATTATCATTCTCATTAGATCCTTGTTATTGTTTTGAGCCCGCTTCCCGCAGGCTTCTGAATTTAAAAACGTTATTTAACGACTTTGGACGTATTTGCCACTGAGCAGTAACAGGATGAAATAAACACCTCCGGCTCCTGAGACCAGAAGACCTGAAGGAATTTCAAAAGGAGCCATCAACGATCGTGACAGCCAGTCGCTGAGTACCAGCAGTAAGGCCCCCGTCATGGCGGTAGCAGGAATCAGATGTCTGTGGCTTGACATACCACTGACGCGGCATATGTGGGGCGCCATTAGCCCGATAAAAGAAATACCACCCACTGTTGCAACACTGGTTGCACTCAAAAGGGCAACCAGCAGCATCAGCAGATAGACTGAAGCCTTTACTCTGATGCCCAGCAGGGAAGGCCAGAAGGCGCCCAACTGAAGAATGTCGAGCTTTCGCCACATGAGCATAAACATGGGTATCAGGATTAATACACCAGAAGACAGCAGATAAACCAACTCACTGCTGGCTGCATAGGTACTGCCTGAAAGCCATACCAGCACCTCGCTGGACTGATTACTGCCGAGCACCATCACCACGCTGATCAGCGTTGCTGAAACCGCTGAAAGGCAGAGGCCAGCCAGAGCAAAAAGCTGGGGATTAAACCCGGTCATCCGACTGAGGGCCATTAAAAGAAGCAAGGCAAAACCGCTGCCAAACATCGATAGCATGAGCAAATCCAGACGCTCAAGGCCAGGCATCATTACAGAGCCTAAAACCACAAACAAAACGCCCGTGGTCGTCAGACCAGAAACATCGGGACTGGCCAGAGGGTTTCTCATCAGGCTCTGAAGAACCAGACCGGAGACAGCCAGCGCAGCTCCGGCAAAAGCTGCCGTTAAAACTCTGGGCCAACGTAGGTCGATCCAGGATTGGTCAAGGCCGCTGAACAGACTGAAGTAAAAAGCGACCAGCAGTATGGACAGCAGAACCCAGAGGGCTTTTGCCGGAGACGCGTTAAACAGAGCACGTATTCCTGTCTCACCGGGCGCTCTGGCCAAATTGCCGATCCTTTTACGCTGGCTCAACAGGAAAATCATGAAAGGTGCGCCGACAACCGTTGTCATGGCGCCGGCCGGGATACTGTAATGCGCTTCGGACATCAGGAAAGGAATCATTCTGGCCAGCACATCTGCACCCAGTAGCAGTAATGCACCCGTCAAGCTGGCTGCCAGCAGACGTTGCCATGCTGAGCGATAACCGAGACCACGGGCAATGTGCGGGGCAATCAGTCCGATAAAACTGATCATACCCACCTGACTGACGACACTGGCAGACAAAAGCAGAGCAATCACCAGCGACAGGCCAACGGTTCGTCTTACATTCACCCCCAGACTCTCAGCCTGATCTCTGCCCAACTCAATCAGATCCAGACGTCTGGCCAGCAATGTGGCAAAGAGAATCATCAGGGTAAAGATCGGCCAACTGTTGTTGATGGCCTGATAGTCAAACTGGGCAAGATTCCCTGCACCCCAGGTGTACAAACCCTCCAGACGATTCTCAAAAAACATCAGAATACCGGCACTGAGAGCACCCAGTGACAGGGTAATAGCCATGCCAATCAGAACAAGGTTTACCGGTGAATCACTGATAGCAGTGGCCAGCCTGAACACCAGTAAAGTGGTAAGCGCAGCACCCGCAAAGGCGACTACGACGGGGTACTGGTCGGTCAATTCAGGCAATAGAACAGATCCCAGCACTATGGCGAGCATGGCCCCGGAGTTCACACCCAGTGTTGCCGGACTGGCAAAGGGATTTCTTGTCGCTCCCTGAATCAAAACACCCGCTGCCCCCAGTGCGGCACCGCATAACAATGCCATCAATGTTCTTGGCAGAAGGAGCCAGGTCACTATTTCAGAGGCCATAGTATGATCGGCGGGTTGCTGCAGGAACGGCAATCCATTCAATAAATTCAGATCAATGCCAGCAGGCCCCACTGTCAGGGAAACAGTGACCAGCAGGATGAGCAAGAACAATGTCACTGCCGTCTTTTTAACACCTTCATAATAACTGTTTACAGACTCCAGAATAAACATCACACCTCCGGAGCCAGGTGGCGGGCAAAAGCGTTAGCCATTCGAGCAGCCGACTCAGGACCACCATATGACCAGAGCGCGGGCAGATAATAGACCCGGCCCTCTTTCACCGCCGGAAGGGCATTCCAAACCGGTGATTGAGCCATGGTTGGCAAATGTTCAGGCTGACTTCCAATAATGATCAGGCTGGCATCACCCATAGTGGTCAGTTTGAGGAGGTCGACATGGGTGAAATCCCGCCCGGGCAATGAAGAGTGCCAGCTATTTTTCAGACCAATCCTGTTGACAATGGCACCCGCCAGAGATAAATCGCCGTAGACCCGGAGTCCAAGCCCCATACCGACAAACTTACCCACAACGACTTTCTGGCCAGACAGCCCCGCTGCTTGAATGCTGCTGCGGGCCTGTTCCAGCTCTGACTCCATTTCCTTCAGTCTCCTTTCTGCCAGAGCCTCGCGCCCCAGAATATGAGCCACTGAACGAAAAATACCCTGCATTCTCAGAAAATAATCCACAGGATCTTCCTGGCTCGGATACTGAGAGTAAAGAACGGTAGGAGCAATGGTCTTAAGCTCTGAAACTATACGACTATGACGCCATTTGTAGCCAAGAATAAGATCCGGTTTGAGAGCCGCTATGGCTTCAAGACCCGGCTCAGCTCTCTGCCCGAGTTCGGTAACACTTTCCGGCATAACCGGGTCATCGGACTGCCACTCCCGATAACCCTTGATTGAAGTCACCCCTGCAGGTACAACCCCCAGAGTGAGCAACATTTCAGCCTGGGTCCAGTTGAGTGCTGCAATCTTTTCAGGGAATTCAGGCAGATCGGGTTCGGTACTTGAAGCTATTGCTGTTACCGATATGAACAGCAGGAAACAGCAGATTTTTTTCAGTACTGCAAACATCAGGCGACTTCCCTGCTGGATAAAAGTTGAATAGCTGCCTCAGCCTGATGCTCACTTAAGGGCAAAAAGAGCGACTCTTTCCTACCCTCCAGTTGCACTTCTCGAGTCTCTACGCCAAATACATCCGAGATAATGCGCTTATCCAGTACCCTTGAAGCAGCACCTTTTCTGATCACCTTCCCCTGATTCATCAGCACTATTTCGTCGCTGTACTGAAGGGCCTGATTGAGGTCGTGAAGTACCCAGATAACAGTTGTCTGCTTTTCATTGTTCAGCTGTCGTACGATATCCAGCAGGCGCAATTGATGGGCGATATCAAGCCATGAGGTAGGCTCGTCTAATAATAAAATACCGGTTTCCTGGGCCAGCACCATGGCCAGCCAGACTCTTTGCATTTCACCACCGGAGAGATGATCAACCCGTTCTCCGGCATAATGATCCATACCGACTCTGGAGAGTGCCGAAGTGACTGCCCTGTGATCCTCTCTTTTCAAACGCCCAAAAGGGCCTGCGTAGGGGTATCGGCCACAGGCCACCAGCTCCGTTACCGACATCCCAAGGGGAACCGGTGAGTGCTGCGGCAACAGGGTCAGGCTTTTAGCCAGCTCTTTGCGGTTAAATGACTTCAGCGGTTGCCCGCCCATAAGAACCTGCCCTGCACTGGGCTCTATCAAACCGGAGAGCAATTTCAGCAGGGTACTCTTACCCGAGCCATTAGGTCCGAGAATGGCGGTAACTTTTCCTGGTGTGATAGCAAGATGGGTTGATGGCAGAACGGTTTTTGCCCCCACCCGCAGACATGCCTGATCAAGCGTAAGAATCTGCTCCATGGCCTCAATTTCTTTTTGATCTGTGGAAGTATCATTACTGCAATGTCAGACCCCGGCAGCAAGCTCCCGGAGTATCTGTTGAGCCTCAAAACACTTCATTCAATAATTATTTTTTATTTTCAGACTGCCGGATGTTGTCCTGATCCAGTCACGCAGTGCTGATAGCCATTAGCTCAATGGATAGACAACGATTGCGAATGATAATAGTTATTATTTACATCATCAAGCTTAAACGGTCGCTTGGTTGTATCGCTCAATCGCCCAGTCACGAGCCTGGCTAAAATCGAGACAGGACACCATGGGAAAAGGCATGGCCTTTTTCATGTTGTCACTGACCACCCTGTCACCCTCCTCTTCAGAAAGCACAATCCGGGCAATACCACAGCAAAACGCGCCCAGTTTTTTCCTGTTCTCTTTAAACCAGAGCCCCATCTGCCTCCGGGCTTCCGGCGAAAACTCACTGTTGGGTTTTGCCTGAATGATGAGACTGAATGACTGCTCTCTCAGCAGCAGCTCAGAAAGATCCAGTAGCCACTGACGAGCATCATCATCGCTGGCTGGGCGATTAAAACTGACTGTCACAATGGGCCAGCCCACCATTTGAATTGATTTCATGTAAACATCTCTCTAGCAATTACGTCTCTTTGGAGACTCGACTAACAAAAACGAGATCATCAGCAGCAGAACAGCCAGAAAAATGCAGAAGACTTCTGCTAACTGGATGCCCAGAGAACCTCCCAGTCCGGCCAGGATTGCTCCTAAGGTATATCCGAGGGTATGAATCATACTGAGGGTTCCCGTCAGAACCCCCTGCTGATCTACCTGCTCTGATGCCAGTGTCGTGTAAGCAGGGGTTAGTAATGCAATCGAAGCAGCGCAGATGACCAGTCCGAATATCAGGCATATCAGGAGAGTGGCTGTGATCATCAGGAAACTACCGACCAGTAATAAAATGCTGCCGACTTTTAATGACAGAATCAGTCTGCCCTGAGCAAAGCGAGAAACCAGCAGATGGGTCACCACCGTCGAAAAAGCGGCCACCATCATCAGCATCGAAAGTACTCTTGATGCCGACACCCCGTCGAAAGAAAAACGCTCCTGTAAAATAGGACCTATGAGGTACTGCAGCAGACCGAAGAGCGTCGTCACAGAGCAGGCTACCAGCAAAACAGGCCAGAGTGATTTCAACATTTGCCTGAACTGCTTTTTCTCTTCGCTGTTCTTTTCCTGTTTAACTTCCAGAGGCTTGTCGGTGGTTAATATCGAGACCTGTATGAGTAAGGGGATAGCCAGAATCACCAATGCTAAAACAGGGAACAGACTGCCCTGATCAATCAGCACTGCCGGAATCACAGGGCCTATGAAACGCCCGGCATTAATACTGGCTGTAATCCGACTCAGGCTACGCATTCTGTTGGAATCTTCGCTGTCGTCTATAACCCAGGCCTGAACCGCCGGGTACAAGCCCGAAACTAACAGACCATACAGAATTCTGGCCAAAAACATCAAACCGATGGCCAGCTCTTTGCCCAGTAGTCCTGAGCTCAGACCATGAAGCGCAAATGCCAGCAGTAAAAAGCTGGTCGCAAATCCAAAAAGCCCGGCCTGAACCACTTTCCTGCGACCAAAACGGTCACTTATTCTGCCCCAGACTGGCGAAGTAAAAATAAACAGACAGGTTCCCAGTGCCACCATTGCCGTCAGCAGGCCATAACCCAGCCCGGTTTCTTCAACAATAGCTGGCAGGCAAATCAATAACGTAGTCTGCCCGGCACCGAGCATAAATACCGGGCCAAACCGGCTGAATTCCTTAATTGAGTCTCCGGATTGATAAACCGGTTTTGCCATGAAAGGGCCAAGCTCATTTTGTTGCATGTTTCATGTCTGTTGTTGTGACTTGTTGCAAATGATAACAATTCTCATTTACAATTCAAGCACGATTGACCCGGACCTTGCATTAAATCTCTTGGTGTAAGGGGAATGAGGTCTTTCAAGTTATGAGTTGAATAATAAGATCATTCTGGAGAATGAAATCAGTGTCCACTCCGTTTCTTGAAACTACAACCATTAAAGCTGTAAACGACTCATCATATAACAGGTTCGAACATGAGCTTAGCCGCGATTACAATCGTCATGAGCTGGCCGAAAGTCTCAGTGCAGGCTGCTTTTTTAATGCTTTGCTCAGGGAATGGAAAGGCTGGTCATTAGAACCTGTTGATAGCCACAGGAAATGGCTGACCGGTCAATCAATGAGTCTAAACTGGCAACCGCCTGTTGAAGCTGAAGCGGCTGTTTCAATCCCCTTGAACAACAGCAACAACCGGCTTTTGATTTATATTAAATATTTATCAATCAGCGGTAGACACCAGTTCTGCAGGCCCATCGCCCTGGTTAACCAAAAAGACAATGCCATCACGGATTTATCCTTCATGGAAGGTGTTCAGTTAATCCTTAAAGAAAATGCATTATGGGCCAGTGAAGCCGAGCACAGGCAACTGTTTCTTAACCGTGTTAAAAACAGCGTCGAGAATGTAGCGTCTGTTCTTGAATTGAGAAAAAACGAACTCGATCAACTATTTTCCGGCTGCATGGATTTTCAATCTTCAGAGCAAGCTCTTCTGGTGGGTCACTCCGTTCACCCCACTCCCAAAAGTCGGGATCAATTTACCGCCGAGGACTCGGAACGTTATATTCCTGAATACGGAAATAGTTTCCAGCTGCACTGGTTTTCTATTAATACCAATCTCCTGGAAGCGGACAGTGTTCACGAATATTCATTCCACGAACTGACTCGGCAACTGGCTTTTGAAGATCGGGAGTTCTCCGACGGTTTTCTCAGAGATATTCCCGAACATCAGACCCTGCTACCCGCTCACCCCTGGCAGGCTCAACAGTGGTTAAAGAATGCTTATATCCGGCAGTTGCTCAGTGAAGGCAAACTTATCGACCATGGCCTGCACGGCAGCCCGTGGCGCGCCACTTCTTCAGTACGTGCTATCCATGGGACCCACGCCACCTTCATGCTGAAGTATTCACTCAGTGTCAAACTGACCAATTCGATCCGTCACCTGCTTCCCAAGGAAGTGATTCGGGGTAAGGAAATCCATCAGGTGAAATACCAGACGCTTGTCGGTAGCGAATTGAAACACCTGTATCCGGATTTCGAAATCATCACCGAACCGGCACATGCCGCCATCAAGGGAGAAGACGGTCAGGTGCTGCCTGAAACCATGATGGTCCTCCGGGAAAACCCTTTCAACCGGGAAACCATCAACCAATCTACAGAGTTGCTGGCCAGCCTGACTCAGGACAACCCGGTGGGTGAACCCAGACTGATTAATCTGATCCGGGATTTGGCTGTGAAGGAAAAGGTCAAACCCGAAACGGTCGCACAGAAGTGGTTTGCAAAATACCTTGCCAAAGTGCTGGAGCCCCTGATCGTTAGTCAATCAGACTTTGGCCTGCTGCTGGGCGCTCATCAACAAAATCTGTTGATCAGTATGCCGAAGGGCTACCCGGAAACCGTCTATTTTCGGGACTGTCAGGGCACGGGGTATAGCCGTCTGGCCAGAGAACTCTTGCGAGAACACCTGCCTGTGGCTGATGAGGAAAAAGAGCACCACGTTAGTGAACAGCTTGGCAACCGCCTGTTCACCTACTACCTGCTGATTAATTCCACCTTTGGTGTCATCAGCGTACTGGGAGCCAGCAATATCCTTTCGGAGAAAGAGCTTCTGTCCTCCCTCTACCGATTCCTGGATAACCTTCGCAAGCAAGGTCGCCGGGACACCTGCTGCCTTGATTACATTCTGGATAGCAGAGAACTCTGGTCAAAAGGCAACTTTTACTGCACCTACTGCAACATTAACGAGAACACTTTGAAGAACCCTATGGATGTCTATCACTCCATGAGGAACCCCTTGCAGGCATTCGGTGAGGTTGATCCCTGATACACACTAATCATATTTCCGTGAAAAACATTTCGCGATGCCATTTTCACAGTTGAAGATGACGTTCCCTGTTTTTCTTCGTTCAAGGCTATTCAGACTCACTCTTATGGAAGAGCAATGACTCAAATATCAACAATTACCCTGCCAGGGGCATCAGACTGCGAAATTTCTTTGCAATTATTGTCATCCAATAGTCTGGCGGTGCATGACAACCATCAATCCCTGCTATTGACCCTTTCCGAACAGGATACTGCTTTAGTAAATGCAGTCAACGAATCCGACCTCCCTGAGAAGATACCGAATCATCTCATTGCGGCCAGTCTGGACTACCTGTTTTCCCGCAATCCGGATCTCTCCCGGCTTCACTTTGCACCAGCATTGGCTGAAAGGCTTCAAGACAATCAGTTGATACACAGTCATGAGGAAAATTCGCAGGAAGGTATCAGTTATCGCTCGGGCCTGTATCAGAACCGAACCCTCTGGCACTGGCAAAAAGATAACCAGACGATACCTGAAATCTGGACCGAAAACGAAAAGGCTATCGCACATCCTCTGCGTCAGGAACAACCTAAATGTGTCGTTTATAACCGTTATGACTATCAAAATGACCTCACCATCTCCTTCAGAACGCTTGATCTGGAAGAGGACCTTGATCTTTTCCATGAGTGGATGAATCAGCCTCGTGTCTCAGAGTTTTGGGAGATGGCTCAGAGCCGGGAAGAGCTGACAGCCTATCTTCAGTCGGTATTGAAAGACCGAAGAGTCTGGCCAATGGTGGGTTGTTTCAACGGTGAACCTTTTGGGTATTTCGAAGTTTACTGGGCTCTGGAAGACCGGATTGCCCCTTACTACGATTGCCAGCCCTGGGACCGTGGCTTCCACCTTCTGGTAGGCAATCCGGAATTTCTGGGCCAGAGATACTCCAACAGCTGGACAAAGGCCATCACTCACTTCCTGTTCCTGGACGACCCCAGGACTACACGCCTGGTGGGTGAACCCAGAGCCGACAATAAAAGAGTGTTGAAGCTGTTATGTCCCGCTGGCTGGTCATTCGTCAAAGAGTTTGATTTCCCTCATAAACGTGCGTCACTGGTCAACTGTTGCAGGGATAGTTTCTTTCAGGAGGTCCAGCTATGAATCAGGCTGTTAAGGCTATACCTGTCAATGAGCACGTCGGGTTCTGGCAGAAGGCTAACTGTCGGCTACTGGCAAAAACACTCGGAGAGCTGAGCTGGGAAGAAGTCATCGTCCCCAAAGAAGTAGCGCCTGAAGAATTGGGTGGTGGACTCTTTATCCTTGAACTGAAAAGCGGCGTGAGCTACCGCTTTCATGCCTGGAGGACCATCTGGGATCAGTTAATAGTGGACAATGCCTCCATTTCCCGAAGCTATCTTAACAATCACTGTGACTCAGCACTGGAAGCCAGCCAGTTTTTTATAGATGCGAAGGAAGAGCTGGGATTGGACTCTGCAACACTGGCAAACTTTCTGGAAGAACTGGCCAACACACTTATGGCTGAGGTAAAGGTTCAAAAAAACTATCATCAGAAAACTGCAGCCGAACTGATTGAGCTGGAGGATGACGAGTTGCAATGTTATCTGGATGGTCATCCCAAAGTCACCGTCAGCAAGGGACGTCTTGGCTGGGGTCAGGAGGATTATCAGGATTACGCCACTGAGTTTCTGCCCGACATTCAACTTGAATGGGTCGCATTAAGCCGTGAAAACTGTCAGCTCTCTTTAGCCGTCGACCTTCGGGAAAATGATCTGATCAACGCGTTTCTCAACAGCGTTGATCAGGCAAAACTGACTGACCGTTGTCGTCAACTCAATGTTGATTCCAGCCAATTTTTCCTTATGCCGGTGCACCCCTGGCAATGGAGTAACCGTCTGGTCAACCTATTTGCTTCTGACATTGCAGCAGGACATATCGTTCATCTCGGAAGCTATGGAGACCCCATGCTGCCACAACAGTCACTCCGAACTCTGTCCAATAAAAAGCGACCAGAGCAATTGAACATCAAACTGCCACTCTCCATTTTAAATACCTCCTGCTACAGGGGTATTCCCGGTCGATACATTCAGGCAGGCCCCATGGTTTCACGCTGGCTCTCTGAGATAGCTGCATCGGATCCCGTCCTGTCTCATCGCAGGACCATTATTCTGGAAGAACCTGCCGGGGCTTTTTATCCAAACCCTCAGTTTGAACAGATAACGGATGCTCCCTACCGTTATCACGAAATGCTTGGCTGCATCTGGCGGCAGAGTGTTCACGCTAAAACCGGAGAAACAGAACGAGCTGTCCTGATCTCTACCCTTTTTCAGAAAGACGGCTATGGTTATCCATTGATTTGCGAGTACATCCATCGTTCCGGATTGGCGACAGAACAGTGGTTATCAAAGCTTTTTGATGTGGTGGTGGTTCCTCTTTATCATTTGCTGTGCAAATACGGCGTTGGTCTGGTGGCCCATGGCCAGAATATTACTCTTGTTCTGGACAATCATCAGCCGGTCAGAGTGGCCCTGAAGGATTTTCAGGGTGACCTGAGACTGATCGATCAGGATTTTCCTGAACTTGACAGCCTGGGTGATTACGCCCGTTCAGTGACTGTTCGCCTGCCCGCCGCTCATCTTATCCACGACTTGCAGACAGGCCATTTTGTAACCGTCCTTCGCTTTATCTCTGCCTGTCTTGCCGAGAAAGGCTTCTCTGAACACCGTTTCTACCAATTACTGGGTGAACAACTTCAGTCGTATATGAATAGACACCCCGAACTGGAAAATCGTTTCAAACTGTTCGACCTGTTCACACCGGAAATAGCCCGGGTTTGTCTAAACCGGGTTCGTTTCAAACTCGGCTATGGCGACACTAGCGAGCGTCCTCTGCCAGAACTCGGAACCCCTCTCAAGAACCCTCTGGCCATAACACTCACGGAAGAATGATGAACTTTACACACTATGATGACACCATCCCCCTTGATCTGGCTGGACTGGGCTCTGGCCCGTTCAACCTGAGCCTTGCAGCATTGCTGGAAAGCCTTCCTGAGCTACAGGTTCGTTTCTTTGACAAAAAGCCCTCTTTTGGCTGGCATCCCGGGCTCATGTTGCCCGGTGCTCACATGCAGACCTCCTGCCTGAAAGATCTGGTCACTGCCGTGCAACCCACCAGTCGCTGGTCTTTCTTGTCATTCCTTGTGGAAAAGGAGCGGTTTTATTCCTTTTTATCCACAGAAAAGATGGTGATCAGTCGAACCGAATTCGTCGAGTACATGAGCTGGGTCGCAGAGAATCTGGAGTCATTACAGTTTGGCTCGGAGATCAGAGAAGTTAGCTTTGAAAAGGATAGCTTCATCCTGCACACAGAAAACGAGAAAGTTAAAGCACATAATCTCTGTCTGGGGACAGGCAAAGTACCCTACGTTCCAGACTGTGCCCGGGCGATGGTCGGTCAGCACTGTTTTCATGCCAGCGAACTGATGACCCGCCAGCCTGAGCTTCGCAACAGAAAGGTTGCCATCATTGGTGGGGGCCAGACCGGTGCTGAAGTCTTTCTCAACTGTCTGCGTGAAAAATGGGGTAAGGCTGATCAGATTCAATGGATTTCCCGCCGGGCCAGCTTTGAGCCGCTGGATGAAAGTCCATTTACCAATGAATATTTTACACCCGACTATGTCAGCCGCTTTTTATCCCTGCCTGAAGAGAAAAAAGAAACCATTGTCCAGTATCAGAAGCTGGCCAGTGACGGGATTACACCTGCCTACTTGCTGGAAATCTACCGGGAACTCTACGACCGCACTTATCTGTACCAGGATCAAATAAACTGGAAACTTCTGCCCGACCGAACCCTGAAGGCCATGTCTGAATCTTCGGGTGGCTTCTACGATCTCAAGCTCACTAATGCCCTGTCTGCAGAGGATGAAATACTCTCTGCTGATATCGTCATTCTTTGCACAGGCTTTCAGAATGTTCTGCCCCGTTACCTGGAGCCGATTCAGCCCAGGTTGAACCTTGACGAATACCATCGCTTTAAACTTTCTTCCAGCTTTGCCGTTGATTGGGAGGGTCCGGACAACAGACGCATTTACGCCGTCAATGCGGGCCTGCACAGTCACGGTATTGCCGAGCCTCAGCTGAGTCTGACCGCCTGGCGATCAGCTACCATCATCAATGATCTGGCTCAACGAGAAATCTTTTCTGTCAATCAACCTGTTAGCCTGATTGACTGGTAAGGCCGTCTTCAACAAGCCGACTCCGGAACATTCGGAGTCGGCTTGCACACAAGTACAACAGGAACCTCTGCAGGGAACAGGGACTTTGATTCGCCTTTACAGAGGTAAATAATTTAATTCATCTCTCACAAACACGCTTGCTTCTATACTAATGAGCCTGACAGGCTTATGACTCCCTCTGCTGAATTTCATGCTCAGGAGCATAAGCCCCACAGGCTCCATAACTTTTATAGATGAGGCAGGTGAGATGACATGACCCAGGCAACAATCTACCCGGTTCCCGAAGCTTTTAAAGACTCATGGATGAGCGAAGAAAAATATCAGGAGCTGTATCGCTACTCTCTGGAGAATCCGGAAGCGTTCTGGGGTAACAAAGCTGAACGATATCTGGACTGGTACCGGCCCTGGGATTCCATTTATGAAGGCGACTTCAAAAGGTGTGAAGTAAGCTGGTTCAAGGGTGGACAGCTGAATGCCAGCGTCAACTGCATTGATAGACATCTGGATAACCGGGCCGACCAGGTAGCCATCATCTGGGAAGGTGACACGTCTGACTTGCAGCGCAAAATTACTTATCAGGAGATGTATGAAGAAGTCTGCAAACTGGCCAATGGCCTGAAGGTGCGAGGCGTTAACCGGGGTGACAGGGTTTGTATCTACATGCCCATGGTACCCGAAGCGGTTTATGCCATGCTTGCCTGTGCACGCATTGGAGCGGTTCATTCCGTAGTCTTTGGCGGCTTCTCTCCAAACTCCCTTCGTGATCGTATTCTCGACTGTGACTGTCGGGCTCTGATCACCGCTGATGAGGGGATTCGGGGAGGGAAGCGCATCCCTCTCAAACAGAATACAGATGAAGCCCTGAAAGAGTGTCCTGATGTCAATACAGTAGTGGTTTACGAGAGAACCGGAGCCAGCATTGAATGGCAGGAAGGGCGCGATATTTCCTACCAGCAATTAACATCAAACCAGCCAGTGACCTGTGAGCCTGAGGTAATGGAATCTGAAGATCCACTCTTCATTCTTTATACTTCAGGCTCTACCGGAAAACCTAAAGGTGTTCTTCACAGTACAGCGGGCTATCTGCTCCATACCACGGTCACATTTCATTACGTTTTTGATTACCATGAAGGCGACATTTTTTGGTGCGGTGCTGATGTAGGCTGGATAACCGGCCACTCCTATATTGTCTATGGCCCATTATCTAATGGTGCCACTATGGTCATGCATGAGGGTGTCCCTTTTTGGCCCGATGCCTCAAGAATCTGGGATATGGTAGATCGTCACCAAGTGAATACGCTCTACATAGCACCTACGGCAATCCGGGCTTTGATGGCCAGAGGTGATGAATACGTCAAACAAACTTCGCGAGCCAGTCTGAAAATTCTGGGTACCGTGGGCGAACCCATCAACCCGGAAGCCTGGCAATGGTACCACCATAGCGTGGGTGAAGAACGTTGCCCCATTATCGATTCCTGGTGGCAAACAGAAACGGGCGCCATGATGATTACACCATTGCCGGGAGCCACTGCTTTAAAACCCGGCTATGCAACCCGGCCTTTCCTCGGCATCCGTCCCGCTATTCTCGATAATGAGGGTAACGAGATTGTGGGACCCGGTCAGGGGAGTCTGGTGATCACCGGTTCCTGGCCGGGCCAGATCAGAACCATATACGGTAATCATCAGCGAACCCTTGATACTTACTTCAGTCGATACCCGGGTTATTACTTCACAGGAGACGGAGCCCGCAGGGATGAGAATGGCTATTACCAGATCACAGGCAGAATGGATGATGTGATTAATGTGGCGGGCCATCGTTTGGGCACTGCAGAAATAGAAAGTGCCCTGGTATTGCATGAAGCGATTGCAGAAGCAGCGGTAGTGGGAGTGCCTCACCCGGTAAAGGGCGAAAGTCTCTACGCTTTCATGACTCCTATGGACGGCGTTGAAATCACCGACGATCTGAAGCTGGAACTTTCCAATCTGGTGGCCAGTGAAATCGGTTCGTTCGCCCGACCGGAGATACTTCACCCATGTCCTGCTCTGCCCAAAACCCGCTCTGGCAAAATCATGCGACGTATCTTGCGCAAACTGGCTCAGGGCGAGAAAGATGATCTGGGTGATTTGAGTACACTGGCCGATCCGGCGGTGATTGAGCAGCTGTTGAGTTCCACTTGAAAGTCTCTTTCAGTGCGCCCTTTTCCAGCGCTTCTTGTTGATCGAATTAGCTTGTTTCTGAAGGGAGGCTTAAGCTACGTATATACCTCTAATCCTATCCATGCATTGACAGACAGAGTGGTAGGCAGTCATGAATTTTTTGTAAGGCTACTCGGGATTGTCTTGACTCATCCGTTGGGTTAGCTATTACTCCCGTTAACACGGCCCCTTTCGACAGAACCGCCAGCGGGGAAGTCGCTAAGGGGTTTTTTATTGCACGAAATTTACCAATCCCACTCTTCCCAACCTTCTATAATCCCCATGCCGTGCAGGTTTAAGCCAAGGTTCTCAAGGTCTGGGAATTGGAACAGATGTGTCTTTAATCGCTCCCACCATGAAGAGGTCGTATTAATTATCGTAAATCACCTGATACTCCACAAAGAGTTAAGTCATCCCAATTCAAAAAACTCAACGCCGGAGTGCTACCAGCCACTTATCCAACTGGTTGGCAAACTGCTGGCGATCACTCTGGCTCAGCGCCGGAGGACCACCGGATTCAATGCCACTGGCACGGAGTGTATCCATAAAGTCACGCATATTCAGTCTTGCCCGAATATTATCTTTGGTGAACAGTTCACCACGAGGACTCAATGCCCCAGCGCCTTTTTCAATCACTTCCGCAGCCAGGGGAATATCGCTGGTGATCACCAGGTCTCCTGACTCAGCTCTTTTGACAATCTCATTGTCTGCAACATCAAAGCCGGAGGCGACCTGCAGGGATTTTATAAAGCGGGACCCCGGAACCCTGAGTGGCTGGTTGGCCACCAGAGTCAGTGGGGTTTCGGTTCGGTCGGCAGCTCTGAAAAGAATTTCCTTGATCACCACCGGGCAGGCATCGGCATCAACCCAAATTTTCATTCTGTGAGAACGCTCTTCATCCGGAAAACTGCCTGTCGGACTTAACACCCTCTCAGCCTGAATCCCGGGAATCATCAAAATGTGAAAAAGATCAGGACCATCACCATGAACGGGCAGAAAAACCGAATGTACCAGGGCCAGATCTTCCAGAAGAGACTGTGCTCAACATCCGGATACCCTTTCTGCAGTTCTCTTAGTTTTTGATCCCTGGACCATATCCAGGCCGCGTAGATACAGACGACCAGGCTCAACAGAGGCATAGCATAACGGGTTGTCAGGTTGACCACAAAGTCAAAGAGCACATCAAACCAGATCATGACACAGACACTGACACCGAAAGTGATCAGCGAGATCAGCCAGGAGCTGGCATTTCTGCGGGCAAGATGTCGTCTCTGGCAAACTGCTACCGGCACTTCCAGAATCGAAACCGCTGAGGTCAAAGCAGTAATAGTTAACAGAAGAAAGAAGGCCAGGGAGAGCAGAATACCCAGTGGACCAAACTGAAGAAAAAGCTGCGGTAAAACATCAAACACCAGCTTGTCGGCACTTTTCAGGGCACCCTCTGCGGTGTAGATATCAATTCCGTGATTCAACGCAACGTACATACCCGGAATAATCAGCAACCCGGCCATCACGGCCACCAGCGTATCAGTGACTGCAACACTGGCAGCCATCACTGGAATATTAGAGTCCCGGGTCAGGTAAGCACCATAAACCACCATGATGCCAACTCCCAGAGACATAGAGAAAAATGACTGACCCAGCGCACTGATAAGCAGGTCTTTACTCAGCAGCTTGGAAAAGTCAGGCAGCACAAAATACCGAAGACCATCCTGAGCCCCTTCCTGCGTCATGGTAAAAACAATTAGCAACAGAATCAGCAGCACCAACATCGGCATCAGACGGCTGCACCATTTCTCAATGCCGTCGGCAACACCGCCGGATACAATGGCTGCTACCATCGCCATGAATGCACCGGCCGCTATCATCGTGGGCAAAGGATTAAATGAAGTCAGTGAAGCGGCCAGACTGTCGAGTCCCAGGGCCACCGCTACGGGAGCCAGCCCAAAACAGATGATCCAGCCGGAAATGATGGCATAAAAGGTATAGATCAGTAGAACCGTTATCGTTGATGCCCAGCCAGTGAGCTTACCCAAAAACTTGCAAAAAGACCTGTTGCTGACGCTTTCAAGCGTCGAGACCGGGTCCGAGCGTCCATACCGACCAATGACCAGCTCAGCCACCAGCATGGGCCACGCAAGCAGGAAAGAGAAACAAAGATAGATAAGAACGAAGGCAGCGCCACCATTGTCGGCGGTTTGGGCAGGAAACCCCCAGATATTGCCTATACCTACAGCGGAGCCCACAGCGGCAAGATAGAAACCCAGTCTGGAAGTAAACTGGGGAGCATTCTCTGAGGGTTGGTCATACACGGTGTTTTCATGGTCCATTCAAATGTACCTTTTTATGCCATGAAAAATACTTTTCTTCGCTCATGGCTATTTTATGCGGGGAAACATCTCATCTTCCCAAAATGAAAAACGTCCTTAAACAAGCTTCCTAATGCGTTTTATTTCCCCAGAGTACCGCATGTACTTAGCACGTATGTACAACGTAAAACCCTTCAACCGAGTCTATATCTCAAAGAAAACATCTATCCAGTGTATACAAAATAAACAAATCGAGGTGATTAATTTTTATTCCGCCTTAAAAAGAGGTACTTCCACAAAGAAAAAGAGTGTTTTTTACCGTAGAGTTTTTCTCTTACTTAACCTCCTGAACGTTTGGCGTCGTATCCGGCGCTTTTGAGAACATCTACCATAACATCCACATGATCCCCCTGAAGCTCAATATTGCCGTCTTTTACAGCACCACCACCGCCACAGCGCTTTTTCAGCGTCTTGGCGTAGGCCTTAAGGTCGTTACCCGCCAGCGGCAAGCCAGTGATTACAGTGACCACTTTGCCACCACGACCTTTCTTTTCAGGGCGGACACGGACGTTGCCATCTCCCACTTCGTCCTTAACCTTTTCTTCCTTAATGCGACCCATATCGGTCGAATAAACCAGTTTGCTGCTCATTTTTTATCAGGATATCCGATCTTAACCTTTCTCAAGCAGTCGGCGCAGATCGATGATTGCAGCATTGGCTCGAGAAATATAATTGGCCATGACCAGTGAATGGTTGGCCAATATGCCAAACCCACTGCCATTGAGAATGAATGGACTCCAAACAGTATCCTGAGTGGCTTCCAGTTCGCGAATAATTTGCCTCAGGCTGATAGTAGCGTTCTTTTTTTCCAGTACATCAGCAAAGTCGATCTCTATCGCTTTCATCAGATGAATCAGTGCCCAGGAAGAGCCACGAGCTTCATAGAAAACATCATCGATTTGGGTCCAGGGTGTTTTTACTTCCACCAGCGTATTTGCTTCTGTGGACTGCGAAGCTTCGGCATCCCCGGCCAGATCAGTATTAATGCGCGGTTTGCCGACACTGGCACTTAACCTTTGGGAAAGACTGCCCAGACGGGTTTCAACATCAGTCAGCCAACGGGTCAGGTTATCAGCACGGGCATAGAACTGGGCACGATCCTGCTTATCGGGCAGTCGACGCATATAATTGCCGAGTTTATCGATACCACGCTGATATTCTTTTTCACTGGATGGCAGAATCCAGCTCCTGGAATCAAAGTTAAACTGAGGCTCGGCAATGGCCAGATCACGATCTTCTTGAGACTGGGACTGGGAACGACTCATATCTTTACGAAGAGAGCGGGCCATATCACGCACCTGAACCAGCACACCCAGCTCCCAGCCTGGCATATTGTCCATGAACACACCGGGAGGACCGATGTCATTCCGGATATAGCCACCGGGTTTGCTCAGCAGCGTGTCAGCAAGACGATAAAGCGTAGCTGTAGTCGTGTAACCCACTACAACCTCCTGCCCGTTGGCCTGTGCCATCTGTTCAGTATTGGCTCTTACTGAAAAGCTATCTGGCTCAATGCTCCAGTAAATACCCAAAGCAGTGAAGCCAATCAATACGGCACCAACAACGACGGCAATCGTTTTGCCTCCGGGTATATTGCCTTTCAGGGTGCCTGTGAGACCTTCAGTTACTGAAGACACACGTTCTTTTATCTTTTCCAGAGCCATAGATTCCTCATTGCCCCAATCTGAGTATTGCTCATTATCCTCTATTCAGAGCGGCTGTTAAAGACACAGCACCTGCGCTGTAAATAGGGTGGCTCAGAAAATAGTCTTCAAAAATTCCCTGATGACTTTCCAACGAACCAACCCGTAATCTTTTCAGCCTTTTCTGAACGCCTCATTAATCGCAATAAACCCATGAAACAGCACGGTAATACTACTCATTGCTGACTAGAATGTTGGTACATCGCAATAGTCGCTTCCTGAAACCATAAATCAGTCATGGGCGATGAACACAATTTCTTTCATTCCTGACGATGAAACCATGTTCAGCACTAATAATGTTGAGATTCCTATCCGTGAACACTGCTTCAATTGATTTAGGCAAGGATCCTGTGCCTGTCTGTTTCAGACATTACCTGGTGCCCGCAATTCTGGGCATGGCCATTAAAGCCATATACGTTCTGGCAGATCTGATGTTTATTGGTCAGACAGAAGGATCTAAAGGGCTGGCAGCCATCAATATCGCTATTCCCTATTTTACCTTCATGTCTGCCATTGCCATGAGTATCGGGGTCGGTGGCTCTGCGATCATGGCTATTCGTTTTGGTCAAAACAGAAAGCAGGAAGGCCTGGCTCTGTTTCAACAGTCACTGTTCCTGACCGCCATTATTATGCTGATCATGACCCTGTTCAGTCTCTTGTTTTTGAGTGATATCTCTCGCTTGTTTGGCGCCAATGAAGAACTCTTGCCAATGGTTAATGATTATCTCGGGGTGCTGACCTTATTTGCGGTTCCCTACGCCATTGGATGGGTACTTGCCAGTTTTATTCGAAACGACGGCAATCCAAAACTGGTGATGGTCGCCATGACAGCCAGTGCACTGAGTAATGTTTTTCTGGACTGGCTGTTCCTCTTTCCTTTTGGCTGGGGAATGAAGGGAGCCGCGCTGGCTACAGGCATAGCCCAATTGGCTATGGTTACTACGCTGCTTTTGCATTTCAAGCGTCCCAACATTCAACTCACGCTCAACTCTGCTTTACCAACCTGGTCACAGGCCAGAGCCATTATCGTAAATGGAATACCGACGTTTATTATGGAATCGGCTAACGGTTTTGTGGTGATGGCTTCCAACTGGGTATTACTCAGTCTTGGTGGGAATCTCTTTATTTCGGCCTACACGATCGCCCTTAACTGCAACTGGGTAGTGATTATGCTCGCCTATGGGGTGACTCAGGCTGCCCAGCCCATAATCAGTTTTAACCATGGAGCGGAACACACAGATCGCATTATGAGTATTCTCAGATTAGCCCTGGGACTGGTCATTGTTATAGGTGGCATGATGACTGCGTTCATGGTTTTTTTCGCAGAAAACATCGTAAGTTTGTTTGTGAATGAAGCGGCTGAAGAATTACTGTCTCTGAGCGGTTATGTGCTGGGACTCTACGCGTTATCCATTGTCCCCCTGGGCGTCAGCTTGATTACAGTCTCTCTGTATCAATCCATTGCCCGCTCAAGGTGTTCGACAGTCATCTCGCTGCTGAGAGCTTTGATATTGCCTCTTCTTGGCCTGTTCTTCCTGCCAGTCATTTTCAATGATGACAGTGTCTGGCTGAACTTCCTGCTGGCTGAAGCACTGACCGCGCTGCTCAGCCTTTACTTTCTCAGAAGGTACTGGCTGCGAAAGCAAAACCATCAACCAGAACTGCAACTGCACAACACTCCCTGATCACGGCCGTTAAGCTGGCCCGGATAAAAGAAAGAACCTTTTTTAACGATAAAAAGCTTTATTAAAATCAGAGGGTTGGCGAGAGCCCTCTGATATGCTTATAATTCACCTCCACTAAGACCCCACGCGCCTCGAAGCGTTGCGCGTTAAGCGTCATCGAGAGGGAAGGTAGCAGGTTTAATAGTGTCAAAAATGGGGCCTTTAGCTCAGTTGGTTAGAGCATCCGACTCATAATCGGCAGGTCCTGGGTTCGAGTCCCGGAAGGCCCACCAGATAAAAGCCCGAAACGCCCGTATTTACAGCGCTTCGGGCTTTTTCATTACTGAGTGTCACAAGGGTGTCACAACCCTAAAAAAGGGTGTTTATGTCACAAAAGTGTCACCGCAACTTCTGAGTTTCCAGCAAAATAAAAAGTCACAAAAGCCACTGTTTGTCGGCCTTGAAAGCAAACTTTCTGATTTAGACAAGTGCAATCAATTTGCATAGATCTTCACTTTTCAACACTTCGTGCAATAACCCCTTTCTATCCAACCCCTAGCAACTGCACCCTATCCAACCCCATCGTACAAACTGAAAAGTTGCACAAAAATGACACGAAAACGTCGCAGGCGTGGAGTGGAGGAGTGCGATTTTTTGGTTGCGGGAATTTTTGTAGGCGAGACAATATTTACACCGGACCGGGCGATGGCTTGGTCGGTGGTGAGGGATCACTGGTCTTCTGCCTTCAGTGACTTGATAAGTTCATCATGGGAAACGGTTTCCTCGTCCCGGCGCTCTGCCACTGTCGCCAGGTCTTCAAGGTCTTCTATCAGCTCCTGATATTGATCCACAGGCAAAACGACTGATACCCGGTTTCCCTCGTCATCAGTTATGTATTGCGGCTTTTGTTGTGCTGGCATGGTTTTATCTCCGTTTTACGTATTTCCTGTTTTTAAGTGCTGCTGGTGGCCTGTCGGTAATCATCGAGATCCACCAGCTTTGTATCTTCACCCCTGAGAATCTTCTCCGGGAATGCGTCATACTTCTTCAGAGCTTCCCGCTTCTCTGGTAAGCGATCCGAATTATCATAGTGTTTACTCTCAATGCCGCCATCTTCCCGGCTCTGTATCAGGAAACACTGTTCTTGAGGTGCACGGCACTCAATAAGAAGGTTAGTCGCTGTTCTACATTATGGCGCGCCCCGCTATCCCCGATGAAAAGTATTTCGAGGAATTAACAAGGTTATGCACTAATGGTGAAAAACCGAAAAAAATAACTGCAACCGAATTGCAAATCGGGTTTTACGACAGTCATCAGATATAAAACATCGTTGTGTCAGTAAAGTTTCAGCACGTTTGCCATGGATATGAGAATCCACCACTATGTTTTAGTTTACTGTGCCTTTTCCTCTTGTCTATCCTCACAGCTCCTATCCATAGAAAACACAGGATAGAGTCATTAAAAGCTTACTCTTGCACGTATTGGTCTTTGTGCCTTTCGTTTGCCCGGTTGAGCCACAGAC